>DASRSQ010000361.1:0-8369 GCA_035656475.1 Gemmataceae bacterium
ATGCAGGAGCGCACCTTCGAACGGGTCGGCGGCCGAAAATCAATCAGCACGCAAATCCGCATCCTCGCAGCCACCAACCAGGATCTGGATCAGCTCATCGCCCAGGGGCGATTTCGGAGCGACCTGTACTACCGCCTGAAAGAAATCACGATTCGCGTTCCCTCGCTTCGCGATCGCAGCGAAGACATTCCAGAGCTCGCCCATCACTTCCTGTTTCAGTTCGCTCACGAAACCGGACGCGATGTTTACGGTTTCGCGCCCGACGTGCTCGATCTCCTGCAATGCCACTCTTGGCCCGGTAACGTCCGCGAGCTGCGCAGCGCCATAAAGGAAGCGGCAATTCGAACGCCCGGACAAATCATCACCGCGGAATTCTTGCCAGCCAATCTGGTCCCGGGCATTTCCGCAAGTTCTGCTCGGGTCGCTGGCGCCGCCCGCCCGTCCGATCTCGATGCACAGATCACCTCCCTGCTCAATGCCGGGACGAACGATCTGCACGATCACCTGATTCAATTCGTGGAGCGCAAGCTCATCACGCGCATTCTGCAGCACACGCACGGGCACCTAGGGCAGGCATGCGATCGACTCGGCATCGATCGCAAGACTCTCCGGAACAAGCTTCAAGAGTTGAACATTCAAATCGAAAAGCTCTCCGAATGAACGGCACTTGGGAGGTTTTCCCAGATTCCAAGCGCGCCGCCTTCAGATTGGGACGAAATCCCAGTTCATCTCAGAGGTCTTCCGGTCCGCTTCGCTTCTAAATATTCGCGGCGCGCCGGCTCGCATCTCACAAACGCAGCCTGGCATTCCATTTGCAGGTCCGTCGCATTTCCGCCGTGCTTTCATTGCTTATTGATCCATAACGCTCTTGCAGCGCACTTGAGGATTGGACGATGGCTATGCCGCGATTGACGTGGCGCTGGATGCTTGCAGGCGCCAGCGTGATGATATTGGCGATCCTCGGCGGCTGGTTTGGCATGACGCGAGGCAAAACGCGCATCACCGAAGTATCGGCGTCGGCGCAGGATGCCGAAGAGAAACCGACCGTCGAAGTGGTATCGCCGAAGACCGGCGGCATCGAACGCATTTGCACCCAGCCGGGCTCGATCGAGCCTTACGAAGCGGCCGACCTGTACACCAAGGTCTCCGGGTTTCTGATCGAGCAACACGTGGACATCGGCTCACGCGTGAAAGAGGGGCAGGTGCTCGCGCGGATTTCTGTTCCGGAGTACGAGAAGCAGGTGGCCCAGGATACCGCCGATGTCGCTCGAGCGATGGCAAAAGTCGATCAATCGAGGGCCGCGATCACGACCGCGGAAGCCGAACGGGGAGCGGCGACGGCCGCCATTGCCTTCACCGTCGCCGAGAAGCGAAGCAAATCGTCTTATCGGACATTTCGCGAGAAGCAGCGTGATCGAGTTCGCAACCTCGTCGATGTGCGATCAATCGAAGCGAAGGTGCTGGACGAATCCGAAGACCAGTTACAGGCAGCGATGGCTGCCGATCTTGCGGCCGAAGAAGCGGTCGCGTCGGCGAAGCAGAAAGAAGCGGCGGCGCGTGCGCGCGTCACACAGGCGAAGGCCGATCTGCGCTATGCCGAAGCGGAAGTCGCCTCGGCAAAGGCACGGCTCGAACGAGCGAAGGTGTTGCTCGATTACACCATCATCAGGTCTCCCTACACCGGCGTCATCACGCGGCGCAATTTCCACCGCGGCGATTTCGTGCGCACCGCCGACGCGGGAGGCGATCGCTTGCCAGTGTTGTCCGTCGAGCGCACCGACATCATGCGCGTCGTGATACAGGTGCCGGAGCGAGACGTGCCGTTTGTCAACGCCGGCGATCCGGCGATGGTCGACGTTGATGCCTTGCCCGGCATCCGCTTTAAGAGTGACGGGGCCGAAAAGGTCGAAGTGTCGTGCCTGGCTGCATCCGAGGATCCGCATAGCCGAATGATGCGGACAGAGGTGCACGTCAAGAACCCGCATAACACGCTGCGCCGCGGCATGTTTGGCCGCGTGACGCTGCTTCTGGAACCGGCGGCCAAGGACGCGCTGCGCATCCCGTCTGCCGCTCTGGCCGGCAAGGCCGAAGGCGGTAAGGGGTTCGTTCGTGTGGTGCGCGACAGTAAGGTGTACCTCGTTCCGATTCGTTACGGCACCGACAATGGTTCCGAGGTCGAGGTCATCTCCGGACTCCGATCCGCCGACCAGATTGTTCTTCGCTCCAGCGGCACGATCAAGGACGGCACCGAAGTCACGCTTGCCCAGAAATCTCCGCTCGCCGGCCATTGATCTACGCCACCCAGATTCTCGGAAGCAACGCATGAACGGCCTGATCCGATTTTCGCTTCGCAATCCGCGGGCAATCACGGTTCTCATGATCGCGATTGTGCTCGCCGGCATCGTCTGCCTATTCGTGATTCCTGCGGACATTCTGCCAGTCTATCGCAGCCCGGCCGTACAGACCCTGACCTTTTACAACGGCATGGCGGCGCGCAGTGTCGAGTCGGGCATCACCGCCCGCATGGAGCGAGGCACCGGGCAGGCCGCCGGCATGATCCGTCAAGAATCACGCTCGCTGCTCGGCGTCAGTATTATCCGCAACTACTTCGCCGAGGATGTCGATCCCGCGGGCGCGTTGACGCAGGTGAACTCGCTGGCCACGACCGAGATTCCGACGCTTCCGCCCGGCACGCTGCCGCCGGTCATTTTGCCGTACGATCCAACTTCGTCCACGCCGGTCTGTCTGGTGGCGCTGAACAGCAAAACTCAGGGCGAGTCCGTCCTCTATGACACCGCCCGCTATCAGGTCCGCATGATGGTGATGGCGTCGCGCGGCGCCAATGCCCCGGTTGTCTACGGCGGCAAGATTCGCACCATCCTCGCCTACCTCGATCGTGATCGCCTGCAAGCCCACGGCCTGGCCCCGACCGATGTCATGCACGCGCTCGATCGCTTCAACATCTTCATCCCCGCAGGCGACGCCAAGTTCGGCCTGTTCAACTACACGTTCGATTCCAACGCAATGTACGATTCCGTGGAACGCATGGGGGACATTCCTATCAAGGTCGATCGCAATGGCCGCACCATTTTTCTGAAGGAAGTCGCCACCCCCAAGGATGCTGCCACGATCCAGACCAACGTGGTCCGCGTCGATGGCCGCCGGCAGGTGTACATCCCGGTCTATCGACAATCGGGCTATAGCACTCTCTCCGTCGTCGGCACGCTACAGAAGAACCTGCCTGACATGAAGGAGCGCCTGACCACGCCTGATGTGGATTTGAAAGTGGTCATGGATCAATCGGTCTATGTTCGCAGCGCCATTCACAGCCTGGCAGAGGAAGGCGTCCTCGGAGCATTCCTCTGCTCGATGGTGATTCTGATTTTCCTAGGCGAATGGCGCATGACCCTGATCGCGGTCTTGACGATTCCCGTTGCCATTCTCGGCGCCATGGGATGTCTATTTTTGACAGGCCAAAGCATAAACTTGATGACGCTGGCAGGACTGGCGCTCGCGATCGGCCCGCTGGTGGATAGCGCCATCATTTGCCTGGAGAATACGCATCGACACCTCGGACTGGGCGCCCGCCCTGCCGAGGCGGCCTATCTGGGGGCCAGTGAGGTCGCCTTGCCCGAACTGGCCGCCAGTTTATGCACGTTGCTCGTTCTGCTGCCGCTCACGTTGATGCCAGGGCTGGGCAATTTCCTTTTTCGGCCAATGTTCCTGGCGGTGGCGTTTGCGATGGGCATCGCGTACCTGCTGTCGCGAACGATGGTGCCGGCCCGCTGTGCCGCCTGGCTACGATCGCACGGGCACAAGCCGATCGAGTCGCATACATTCGACTACGAACACCGCAATGACCACGAAAACGCGCCGGCCAAGGGCCCGCTCGGCAAACTGTTCGAGCGCTGGGAAAACGTGATCGACACGGGCATCGCAATCTACACCCGCGGCCTTGACGTGGCCTTGCGAGCTCGCGGGCTGGTCATAGGCGGCGCCTTCGCGCTGCTTGCTGTCGTGGTGGTATGCATCGGTCCCAATCTGCGGCGTGAGTTCTTCCCCGAAGTCGATGCCGGCGCTTTCGAGATCTTCGTGCGCGGCCCCTCTGGAATGCGTATAGAAGAAACCGAAGGGAAGATTGCGGTGGTCGAGCAGTTCGTCAAAAGTCGCATCGGCACCGACCTGGAACTGCTGATCAGCGAGATTGGCCTTACGCCGAACTGGTCCGCCGCATACACGCCGAACGCCGGGCCAATGGACACCGTCGTGAAGGTGCAGCTCAAGTCGGAGCGAGCTCATTCTGCCCAGGAATACGTGAACATCTTGCGGACCGGCTTCGCTGCGGAGGAACGATTTCGAGACCTTGAATTCGCGTTCGACGCCGGCGGCATGGTGCGCTCGGCCATGAACGAAGGCGCCTCCAGTCCGCTGAACATTCGCATCACTGGCAAAAACCTGCACAAGGCTCGCAAGGTCGCCGAACGAATTCTGCGCGAAGTGCGGAAGATTGACGGCGCCGTGGACGCACGCATCATTCAGCGCCTCGACTATCCGCAATACGTCCTCGAAATCGATCAAGCCAAGGCCGCGGCGCTGGGCCTGAATCAGACCGATGTAATGCAAAACGTAGTATCGGCCTTCAACTCCAGCGTGCAGTTCAATAAGCGAAACTTCTGGATCGATCCGAAGAGTTCCAATCAGTACTACGTGGGCGTGCAATATCCGGAAGCCGATATCTCCTCGGTCGATACGTTGCTTGATATTCCAATCACCGGCCCGGGTCAGAAGACGCCGATCCCGCTGCGCAACATCGTGAAGGTGCCGTTGCCTCGCGTCGAGGTGCCGGCCGAGATCAACCACACAAACTTGCAAGCATCCATCGACTTGACGCTCGCGGCACAAGGCCGCGACCTCGGCCACGTTGCCGACGACATCCAGAAAGTCATCGCCAAGTTCGGCAAGGCACATCCCGACGGCGGCTGGAGCCCCTACGATCCCGATAGCCTCGACGAGCACGTCATGGAAGGCTCGCGCATCGTGCTCGCCGGCGAATATCAGAAAATGCTGCAGACCTTCCGCTTTCAGGCCATGGGCATGGCTGGGGCAGTGCTGCTCATTTACTTCTTGATGGTGGCGCTGTTCCGCTCCTATCTGACTCCGCTCGTCGTCCTTTCCGCTGTCCCGATCGGGGTGATCGGCGTGCTTCTGACGCTTTTCGTCACAGGCACCGCTCTCAACCTGCAATCGCTTCTGGGCATCATCTTCATGGTGGGCATCGTAGTGTCGAACACGGTGCTGCTGATCGATTTTGCCGAGAACACGCGCAAGGCGGACCGCATCACGCCGACCGAAGCGATTCGCCGAGCCGCATCGGTACGCGTGCGGCCTGTTGTGATGACAGCGCTGGCGACGTTTTTCGCATTGATTCCGATGTCGCTTGGCTTGAGTCAGGGCAGCGAGGCCAACGTCCCGCTTGGCCGTGCCGTACTGGGCGGCCTGATCGCGGGCCTGGTGACGACGCTATTCGTGGTTCCTTGTGTGTACTCTCTCCTGGTGCCCAATCGAATTGATAAGAAGGACGTTCCATTGCCAGGCGATGCCGACTTTACACCATCGGCCGGCTCCGTACATGGGTAATGTCGGCGCTGTCACTCGAAGCGCCGGCGCGTCACCGGGTAGCATCTCCGGCGTTGCGCGATGCTGTCTGGTTCTCTCCCGCAAAACACCATGCGCGCCAAGGCACGCAAATCTTGACGGTTTGGCTCGCAGGCGGAGCCATGGCATCATGGCGTGCGGAATCTTGAGCATTCATAGATGCTGTGTGGGCTGGCGTTCGCATATTCAAGGTGGCAAGCACCACTATCGAGGTCGGGGCCAGGACAAGAGCGATACCGACCAATGCGATTGGCTCCAAGGCGACATCGCCGATCCACACATCAAGCGCCAGGGCAAAGACAACTTGCAGGAGCGCAACCACCGACACACGCGTCGGCTGCCCGCACGTAAACGCCTTGGTGACGCATGCCTGGCCCAGCGTTGCCGAGATGCCGACCCCCAGCAGCAACAAGACAACGGTGGGCGACAGGATCGTTGAATACAGAGGCGATTCGCCGATGAAGCACGTGCCAAGGACAAACACCGTGGCAAGACCGGAATAGTGCGTCACGATGGCCCATGGATGGACGCCCTTGAGGCGATGCAGACCAAGCATGGCAACGGCATTGGTCAATGCAGCGGCCACGGCAAGAAGGACGGCATAGGAAGCGCCGCCCGAGAACG
The DNA here is from genome assembly GCA_035656475.1 of Gemmataceae bacterium. Taxonomy (GTDB): domain Bacteria; phylum Planctomycetota; class Planctomycetia; order Gemmatales; family Gemmataceae; genus SIAQ01. The sequence goes on from DASRSQ010000361.1 coordinate 6,280, forward strand.
CAATATGCGGCGATTGGATCAGTGCAACTCCCACCACGCCGACGCCCGCAGCCAGACACGATCCAGCGGACGGGCGGACGTGGAGCAACGGCCAGGACAGGAACGCCACCCAAATTGGGAACGAGTTGGTCAGCGTGAGAACTTCCGCGGTAGGCAGCGCCGTGAAGGCGAAAAAAGTGCACAGCAAGCTGATGCTGCTGGCGCAGCCGCGCACCCAAAGCGCGATCGGCTTCAAGAAGACAAGCTGCGCCCCAGAGAGTTTGGCGAGGCCGAAGGCGAACACGAACGCCAGTCCGGCACGCACCAGTGCGACCACGCGCCAGTCGCACGTGTCCTTGAGTAGATGAGCGAATTGCCCCATCCATGCCAGAAAGAAGCAGCCGCAAGTCATCCAGAGATACGGCGCGATCGGTTGTTTCGAAGTCGTCAAGACATTTCACTCCATTGGCCTGCGCAGACTCGACGAGACATGTAATACCGATTCGCGTCGCCAAATCTGGCACGACGCTTGACATTCATTCGACCTCCTCGTGCATCCCATCCGTCACGCTACTCGGAACTTTGCTGCGTACTGCCAGATTTGGAATTCTCACGCCGTATTACTCTGCGAATGCTTGCGGGATCGGACGGAACGGGGAAGCAAGCAGCGGGCACGAGAGGCAGTCCAATGCTCGGAATTCTTCTCAATCACTGGGTCACCTATCTTTTCCTGACCTGGTTCGTGGTTCTGATCGTCGCCAATGTTTGGCTCAGGACGCGATTGCGAGCTGAATCCAGGCCGGAGCGTGCCATCTCGAAATCGAAAAGCGGGCCTCCCGCCTGATCGATCACATCGCTTGGTGCATCGATACGGAATGAAGTAGAGGAGAGAGCCATGGTAACCGCCCTGGAACGAGGCGGCAGCGCAGATCGTCTTGCAAGTTGCAACTGCAACGCACTGACCCACCGAGGCGTACGGGCGTTTACGACAATACGTCGAACGTTCGTGGCGGTGCTGGGCGCGGGACATGGCGGCATGGCCCTGGCGGCCTATCTCGCCAGGAACGGACATCACGTTCACCTGTGGAATCGCTCGCAGGCGCGCGTCGACCCGGTGGCGTCGCTGGGCGGAGTGCGACTCACATTGCCAGGCGCCGCATCCACCATACAACCGATCGTGCTTGCCACGAGCAACTTGGCGGCGGCGGTTTCTGGAGCGAAGGTGATTCTGGTCGCAGTCCCGGCGTCGGGGCATGCCGAGGTTGCGCGAGCCTGCGCGCCGTATTTGCGTGGGGGGCAGACGGTGCTGTTGCTGCCGGGCCGAACCGGTGGTGCGCTGGAGTTTCGGCGCGTACTGCAAGATTCCGGTTGCCGGGCGGAAATCGTCCTTGGCGAGGCTAACACATTTCCGCTGGCGTCGCGGACCATCGGCCCGGCAGAAGCGGTCGTTTTCGGCGACAAGGCGGAACTGACGGCGGCCGCGCTGCCGGCGCGCGACACTGGACGACTGATTGCCTCATGCCGAGACGTGCTGCCCATGCTGACGGCGGCGCCTTCCGTGTTGCATACCAGCCTGTCCAACCTTGGCGCCATCTTACATCCGACGATTCTCCTGCTCAACGCAGGACGAATAGAGCGTGGCGAGGTCTTTGATTTCTACACGGACGGTGTGACGTCGCGTGTGGCGCAGGTGCTGACCGCGGCCGATGCGGAACGTCTGCGCATCGCATCGGCCCATGGCGAGCGCGTGCAGTCGCTGCAGGAATGGATCGCCGCCGCCTATGGGCATCAGGGGGACACATTGCAAGACGCGGTCGCCGGCAATCCCTCCTACGTCGGCATCAAAGCGCCGACAACACTGCAGCACCGCTATCTGCACGAAGATGTTCCCACGGGCCTTGTCCCGCTCATCGAACTCGCATCGGCGGCCGGCCTCGCGGTACCCACTCTTCGCTCGCTCGTGACGTTGGCGGAATTCACGTTGCAAAGAAGCGATTGGCCCGGCGAACGCTCGCTCGCCACGCTCGGCCTGGACTGCATGAGCATCGCCGAGATTCGCAGAGTCGTCGCGTCCGGTTTCGCATCGCAGGTACGGAGATCAGGAAGCAGGG
>DASRSQ010000362.1:0-10973 GCA_035656475.1 Gemmataceae bacterium
CCCGCACGGCTGGAACACGGCAATCGGCCTCGCCGCCGACCTGCACCTGGTCGCCGCCGTGCCGGTGGCCCGCTACGTCGAGTACCTGACGCCGACGCCGTACATCGACGAGTTGATCACGGTGCCGTTCAAGCCGGACGCGGAGGGGTTTCTGCGGATCCCGGAGAAGCCGGGATTGGGAATTGAGTTGAACCGGGAGGCGCTCAAGCGATTTGGCGTTTGATTCCAATTAATCGAAATCCGCAATCATGCGAACATCCAATATCACCACGGCGTGGTGTTGCTCGAAAACGGCAAATCTGAATGATAGTGGCCGAGCAATTCCGTGATATACAACCGCGCGAACGCTCATCACTGTATATTCTGGATCACCCCATGCACTGGGGCTATTACGCAGTTCGTGGCGCGCTTTCTTCATCGCATCGAGGAACCTATCCAGTTTGCCAGCCGCCTCCGCAATGCCCATGATGACCCGCACTTGCTCTTTGACGCCTTTGCCATCTTCGAGTCGGTATGGGTTGGGCTGGCCTTCGCTCATTTCTTCGCCTCCAGGCGTTCCTCAATCTCTTCTATGAGTTGATCGAAGGTCGTTTCATGGTCGATGTCAGCCCAGATTTGTTCCATCGTCAAATTTGGATCGACGGAGTCACGCAACATCGTGAGCACCGTCTTCTCATGCGCATCTCGCTCTTGTGCAAGCTTGATGCGTAGCTGATCGCGCTCGGCAATCAATTCCGCGCATAGCCGTTGCCACTTTTCGCATTCTGCTCTCGCGTCCTGCGAGCCGGGCGCGGCGCCGAAGTGATTTTGATATTCCACGAAGGGAGTCGACATTGCGTCAATGGGGCTAGACATATTCGCTCCTTGTGACTTGCGATCCGAGCGCCATTATATCACTGATCGGATTCAAGCACTGCGAGGAACGCCTCCTGCGGGATCTCGACCTGGCCGACCTGCTTCATGCGTTTCTTGCCCGCGGCTTGCTTCGCCCACAGCTTGCGCTTACGCGTGATGTCGCCGCCGTAGCATTTGGCGGTGACGTTCTTCTTCATCGCACTGATCGTCTCGCGCGCGATGATGCGACTGCCAATCGCTGCCTGGATCGCGATCTCGAACATGTGTCGATCGATCTCGCTGCGCAGTTTCTTGACCAGCTTTCGGCCACGCTGATCCGCGAACGCGCGATGCACGATGATCGACAACGCATCGACGCGGTTGCCATGCACGAGCAAATCGAGCCGTACCAGGTCTGCCGGCCGGAAGCCGAGCACGTCGTAGTCCATGGTGCCGTAGCCATGCGTGATGGATTTCAACCGATCGTAGAGATCGTAAATGATCTCCGCGAGCGGCATCTCATAGACGATGATGGCACGCGTCGGACTCAGGTACTCGGTGCGGATGAAGACGCCGCGCCGCTCGGTGCACAGCTTCATGATGTCGCCAATGTTCTGCGACGGCACCAGGAAGCTCGCCTTCACGATCGGCTCCCGGAACTCCTCGATCTGTCCGCCGTCCGGCACCTTCTGCGGATTGTCGATCGGAATGATCTCGCCGTTCCGCTTCAGGATCTCGTACGTCACGTTCGGCGCCGTCGTCACCAGCTCGAGGCCGCTGTCGCGCTCGAGCCGTTGCTGAATGATCTCGCGATGGAGCATGCCGAGGAACCCGCAGCGGAAGCCGAACCCGAGCCCCTCCGAGTTCTCCGGCATATAGGTAAAACTGCTATCATTGAGCTTGAGCTTGGCGAGCGCCTCGCGCAGATCCTCGAAGTCGTTGTTGTTGACGGGATAGAGCCCCGAGAACACCATCGGCTTCGGTTCCTTGTAGCCCGGCAACGCCTCGGCCGCCGGCCGCTCCGCCTCGGTGACGGTGTCGCCGATGTGGACGTCCGACAGCGTCTTGATCTGGGCCATGAGATAGCCGACCTGGCCGGCGCCGATCTCGTCGACCGCCTGCATGCCGGGCCGAAATTGGCCGACCTCCATGACCTCGTGCTCGGTCCCCATCCGCATGAGCTTGATCTTCATGCCCTTGCGAATCCGCCCCTCCTTGACGCGCACATAAACCACCACGCCGCGATACGAATCGAAATGACTGTTGTAAACCAGGGCCTGCAGCGGATTCTCCGGCTTGCCCGGCGGCGGCGGCACGCGCTCGATGATCGCTGCGATCAACTCCTCGATCCCAATGCCCGCCTTGCCCGAGCAACGCAGCACCTCGAACGGATCGATCCCGAGCGCCGTCTCCATTTCCGCCAGCACCGCATCCGGCCGGGCGATCGGCATGTCAATCTTGTTGAGCGCCGGCACAATCTTGAGATCATGCTCCATCGCCAGATACGCATTGGCCACGGTCTGGGCCTGCACCCCCTGAAATGCATCGACGAGCAGGATCACCCCTTCGCACGCCGCCAGGCTACGAGAAACTTCGTACGAGAAATCCACGTGTCCTGGAGTATCGATGAGGTTGAGCTCGTATTTGACGCCGTTATGGGTGTGATAGATGGTGACGGGATGCATGCGAATGGTGATGCCGCGTTCCCGTTCGAGGTCCATGGAGTCGAGGAGCTGGTTCTGAAAATCGCGCTGCGAGATCGCCCCGGTCTTGAGCAGAAACTGGTCGGCCAGGGTGCTCTTGCCATGATCGATATGCGCAATGATGGAGAAGTTCCTGATATTAGCCGTCGGCGTGCTCATGCGTTCCCCACCAATAAAAAATCGGCACGCAGACAGCGGCCGACCGGGATTCCTTGATGGAATTATACCGGAGGGAAGAAGGGGTGGATAGGGAGTGACGACTATCATTCGCCTTGACGACGGAATTCGTGACGCAATTTCATATGATATTCACCCTGCCAGCCAATTCATGCCCAGGTGACACCATGATCATCCGTTGCAACGGGTGCGAAGTTAAGCTCAAGTTTCCTGACGAGTCCTCAGGAAGGAAATTCAAATGCCCTAGATGTGGGCATGTCGTGGAATTGCCCGAAGTAGCTGCTTCCAATTTAGCCGAAGAATTCGCACCTGATTTACCGGAAGTTTCGGAACCGCCTCCTCCCGATGAACCTGTCAAATCGAAAGAGGAGAAGTTTCTTGACGACCTACGTCTTGTATTCTCTAGTATCCCGGTTGTCAGAGAACCGCACGAATTTCTGGCGGATTTAGCGTCGTATTTCGAGTTACATCGCCAAAAGCGGACCGCGAGACTTGGCGAATTTGATCGAGACCTAAGACTGGTCTACGCCTCTATCGCCCCCGGAATATCGGACACTGCGCTTCAAGCACTAGCCGACCGATTCGACGCCTGGCGAGCTCAGATCAAAAATCAGTTGGCAACCTTTTTTGCTCAACTTCCCGCCGACGATCCTCTACGATGTCCTATTAGCCTTTTCGGCGTCATGCAGCACGGCCGCGTCGAAACTGCGCATACCGCAGTGCTGGCTTGGTTCCTCGATCCAAGAAAAGAGCATGGCTTCGAGGACTCAGTCCTGCGGTCGCTCCTTGAACACCTCATCGACATCGCTGAGACCGATTCAATCGTGGTGGAAAAACTTCATTCAGAGTATCCCATCGAAGACGGACGGCTTGATGTTGTTATCCAAGGACGATTGAATCGCGCTGAGGGCAATAGCAGCAAATGGCTCGTGCTCATCGAAGCTAAGATCGACGCAGCAGAGTCTGACCGTCAACTCCGAAAATACGACAGGTGGGTTCAGAAGGTCAGCCATGGCCGAGAGGTGTTTCGTATTTTTCTAACGCCTGATGGTCGTCCAGCCGAATCCTCGGAAGAGGATTGGATTCCCATGTCTTTCCTGGAGCTCGCTTGCGTTGTTCGCAAGAAATATGGAGCGCTCACGGACCGAGCGGGCTATCATTTCCTTCGCCACTATCTCGCAGGAATATTGAAGGACATCTGCCACTGGGACCTGCCGATTCATGGTCCTGACAAATGTGTTGATCCTTACAACTTCGTCGATTACCTGAAGACTGTTCACGCATCCTAGGAGAATGAAAATGCCTTCGCTCGGAAAGTGCCTCGTTTTCTACTTTCGCTACCAGCCTGAAATGATCAAACTGTACTGGAACAAGCAACAGCCAGAAGAAATTGCCGACGCGGAGATTCACAAGATGGTGAACGCCGTCGGCAACCAATGCTGCGAGGACGTCGCAACATTTTTGAGTGAGTGCGGCGTGATTATTGAACGGCATTTTTGTCGCATAGGGAGATGCGTGGTTGGGAAGCCGAATTCCACAAAATGGATCGTGTCGTCAGGCATTTGGATGCTTTCGGGGAACAAGCCAGCAAAAGGAAACTGGAAAATGCAGGCCGGCGTTTCCATTCCAAGAAACAAAGCCGAGATCATTCCTTGGATTTGGGCCACCGGAAAAAATGTTGCGGAAGATCGGATGGTTCAACTGTTTGGCGACGCCGTGAAGCGATCTTCCGATGTGGATTTGCCCGCAGGTACCGTTGCACTGGCTCAGATTCCGATCTTGCTATCTGAAGGAAACGGGTTTGAAGTCGCTAGCGACGAAGCTCTTGCTCAGGTTGAAAAGGCATTTCATTCGATTAGCCAGCTTCACTTTGAAAATGTGTATTCATTCGTCAAAGGGTTGAAAGGCTAGTTGCATGCGATCTCGCAAGATTGAGCGCCATGAATGACACCTTTGCTTTTCTCAAAGACCTTGTCGCTTCGGAACCGGAAGTCATCGCGGCATTTTGCGTTGGAGTGGTTGCGGGAATTGCGACGCTGGGCTACCCGTTTTACCGGTTCATCGCCTGGTTTTACGATAAGCGGATCGAGAACCTGGAATCCGATTTGAAGCGTTCCAAGGATGCATTGGTTGAATCGACAAAGGAAGTAGCCGATGCGAAGAAGAAGGCCAAAGATCGCAAATCCAAGCTTGAGCAACTGGAGGCGGAACTCGTTCAATCGAAATCCAAGCTCACGGAAGCGGAAGTCGGACTCGGAGAAGCGAAAAAACATGTGCGCGACAAGGATGTGCGATACGCCGAACGCATGACGAAGTACAACGACGTCGTTCGGCAGCACAATCGCCTCGTCAAACTCGCCACCTCTCTCAAGAAACAAGTCGCGTCGCTCAACGAACAGGCCAAGCTCGTCGAGAAGTTGCAACGCCAGCTCTGGGATATGCCGGTCGATATCGCGAAGACCACGCCGTTTCGGCCACTCACGAAAGGGCGTGCGGCGATCATTGCGGTCATCAACCTCAAAGGCGGCGTCGGCAAGACGACGCTGACGGCGAACCTCGCGGCGACCTATTGCCAGGCGATGAACAAACGCGTGCTGGCCATCGATCTCGATTTCCAGGCATCGCTCACGCATCTGTGCCTGCCCGCGAGCCTGGTCAGCGAACTGCAAATCGGCACGGGTCATCTGGTCGACAATGTTTTCGCCGACGGCTTGGCGGACGCGGCCCAGACGGCGTTCAGCAACATGTCGCAGACGCGCGAACCCAAACTGCGCCTGCTCGCCACCACGGGAAAGCTCGCCAACGTCGAAGAACAGGCGAAGGCGAAGTGGTTGATGACTCCTGGCGCCAGCGATGTCCGTTGCTTGCTGCGGTCGGCCCTGCATGCTCCCGTGTTCCAGGATAACTTCGATGTGGTCCTGATCGATTGCCCGCCGCGCTGGACCACGTCGTCGATCAATGCGATTGCGTGCTGCGACTATGTCCTGATTCCGACGCTGCTCGATCGTGTGTCGTCCGAAGCCGTGCCGAGATTGCTGCGGTGGCTGCGGGACCTGAAATCTTCGTCGGCTAAGCTGTACGGCAACTTCAGAATCCTCGGCGTGGTCGGCAATCGCGCCTATCCGCGCGCGGGGCTGGTCTTGCAGGAGCGCGAAATCTGGAAGGAATTGCCGGGCAAATGCGAGCAAACCTGGTTAGCGCCGGTCCATCACTTTGCTACAATAGTGCACGACAAGAGCGAAATTCGGCGTGCCGCCAACAGCCGAGAGTTTGCTGCGTCGCATCCCGATCTCCAACCTGTGTTTCTGGACCTCGTCAACGAAATCGAAGCAGGGAGGTCACAACATGAATGTCCATGACCTGCAGCAATTCCTCGCCGGCGTGGCGCCTTTGGCGCGGGCGGCCGGCGCATCCGAAAAGGCCGCGACGGAGCTGGATCGCGCCTTGCAATGTCTGGAGCCATTCAAGAATCGCAGCCTGACGGACTTCACCGAGTTCTTACGGCGGGCCGATGAATACGATCGCACGGGCAAGTTGGGTGCGCCCCCTGCGAAGACGCGTGCCGCCGCCAAAGCGGGCGGCCTGAGCGTGGACGATGCCGCCAAAATCTTCAACGACCTGGTGGCCCGGGCGGCCAGTCCGACACTCACCTATGCGGACATCGACACGGCGATGAAGCCAATCGAAAAAATGTTGGTTGGGCAACTCGTCGAATTGGCCGCAAAGCTTGACATCCCCGCGCCAAAAACTCCCAAGTCAAAAATCGTCGATGCGTTGAAGCGCCGCATCACCGAATTGAAGGCGAATTCCGAACGCACGCAATATCGCTTCGGCGCGTAGCGTAGGAGCCTCGCTGACGCGTCGGGCTGTTATTCAATTCTCTCGCGCCGCCCCGTCATTTTCCATGTCCGTTGCACCATCCTCCATGGGGCCTCTACCCCGCCCAAAAGGTACACGTGGTGCCGGACCGCGTAAAAACCTGGGTTTGACAATGAGTGGATCTCGGCTGAAGGTACACCTGGCCACCTCTATCAAAAACGAATCCCGACCAGGGCGCAAACGCGACGACGAAGAGAACTCCCGCCAGGCCGAATCGCAGTCGCGGCGCCGTCGGGACGTCCGATCCATTTCTAAAAAAAACGCTCGGCGACACGGCTGCCATTGTGCCGGACGCCGAGCGTTGTTACGCCGCAAGCGGCGGGTCATGCCATATTCATGCCCATCAGGAATTCCGCGTTCGACTTCGATTTGCGAATGCGGCTGACGAGCATTTCCATCGCTTCGACCGGGTGCATGTCGGCCAGCACGCGGCGGAGGATGCGGATCTTTTCGACCTCGCCGGGGTGGAGCAGCAGCTCCTCCTTGCGGGTGCCGGAGCGGTTGATGTCGATGGCGGGCCAGACGCGCTTGTCGACAAGCCGGCGGTCGAGGTGCAACTCCATGTTGCCCGTGCCCTTGAACTCTTCGAAGATGACGTCGTCCATACGGCTGCCAGTGTCGATCAACGCCGTTGCCAGGATTGTCAAGCTGCCGCCTTCTTCGGTCTGACGGGCGGCGCCGAAGAAGCGTTTCGGTTTCTGCATGGCGTTGGTATCGAGACCGCCGGACAGGAGCTTGCCGCCGGACGGTGCCTCGGTGTTGTGGGCACGAGCCAGACGCGTGATCGAATCGAGCAGGATGATGACGTCCTTGCCTCCTTCGACGAGACGCTTCGCCTTTTCGAGCACAATCTCAGCGACGTGCACGTGTTCGCTCGACGGTTCATCGAACGTGCTGGCGACGACTTCGCAATTCGGGCCGGCGACGGTGCGAGCCATATCGGTGACTTCTTCCGGACGCTCATCGATGAGCAGGACAATCAGGTAGCTCTCGGGATGGTTCTTGAGCAAGCTGAGCGCGATCTTCTGCAGCAGGATCGTCTTGCCCGCACGCGGCGGCGATACGATCAGACCGCGCTGTCCCTTGCCGATCGGCGTCACCATGTCGACGACGCGCATGTTCAGCTCGTCGCCGCTTGTCTCGAGCATGAGACGACGGTTCGGATGCAACGGCGTGAGGTCTTCGAACGTCGTCGGCGAGATGCGTTCTTCCGGATTGACGCCATTGACCAGATCGACCTGCATGAGGGCGAAATTGTCCTGGCCTTCGACCGGCAGACGAATCGGGCCTTCGACGACGAGGCCGGTCTTTAGGCCAACGCGGCGAATCTGACTTGGCGAGACGTAAATGTCTTCTGGCGAAGCCAGGTAGTTGTGAGCGGAAGAGCGCAGAAAGCCGTAGCCATCGGGCAGGACTTCGAGCGTGCCGGAGCCGCGGACGACGAGGCCGCGTTCGATCTGGCGGCGCACGACGGCCATGATGAGCTGGCCGCGGTTCATGCCGGTATGTTCCATGATGCCTTCTTTTTCGGCGAAGGCAAACAGCTTCGGCATGGGGAGGCGGTAGAGATCGTCGAGCCGGGTGGCATTGGCATGTGCCGGCGGCAGAGGGGAAGGAGCAGGCGCTGCGTGCGTCGTCGGGGCGGCGGGAGCGGGAGCAGCGGGTCGATCATCACCAGCGCCGGCGCCAGCGGGCATCGGCTTGCGAATGATCCGCCGGCGAACGCCGGCTGCGGATGTGGTAGGAGTACTGGTGACGTTACTCGAACCTTCGTCGCCACGTGCGACGGCCATAGCAATTCCTCCAAAAACACTACGTCAGGGCTGCAGAAAAACTACAGCTGGAAATAGAATACGAAACAACACGTATCTGCCACTTGGACATGTCAACCGATCACAAAACCGTTCCGTGGGTCAAGCTTTCCAGCCTGACGGAGCCGCAATCGAGAGGATTGTCAGGTTTGGGTCCTGACCTACAAACGTTCGCAGGCTCGAAACGTCTTCAACGGCCATCACGCAGATGGCGCGCCAAGACCGAAAAATGCAATCATCGGTGGAAAGAAAACGATGTCGCGCGAACATTCGTCGTGAACGCCGCGATCGAGGAAGCGAGCCTTCCTTTCAAGTCCCCTTTCGATCCATGAATGAGGAGAATCTCGTCGGTATCTTGCTCAAAAGCCGTAAAAAAGGGAAGCGCAATTTTGCCCGAATCTTATTTTTGTGGGCTGGCAGGCATCATAGATCGGCAAATTGCTGGAATCCTTGACCGGATGCGGGAACTCGTCCGCACGTTCCAGATGTAACTGTATTATGGCACTTTTTCAGAAATAGGAAAGAGGAATTTTTCGAAAATCCCCTGTCGGCGCAAGCTACTCTGCAAGGCTCCACGTGCATTTACTTCGGATAGAACATCACCATCACATACATCAACAGCAACTCCACGAGCGTGAAAACGCAAAGATTTGCCCACGCCATCAGCGTGCTCGGGTACAGGACGAAGTTCCACACGCCGCCGACGAGGGCAGCATAAAAGCTCGGCGGCTTTTTGCGCCGCCGGGGCATTTTGCGCGCCTCCGCCTCGCGCCGTCGCTTATCTTCCGCCAGTTTCTTGGCCCGCTCGTCGTAGTACGTCGACATCGTCAGCGGGCTGTCCGCCTCACTCTTGGTCGTCTGCGCCGCGGACGGCGCGATTTCCGGCGCCGGCTCCGCATCGGTGAAGGCATACGGCTTCTTGTTGGTCGACCACTCGTCTTCTTCTTCCTCCGCTACCGGCGCCGCGGGCTTCGGCGACGTGGCCGGCGTCGGCTTGGGCGCCGCGGTCTCCTCGAACGATGCTACCCCCTCCACCATGTATGGCTTGGTATCGGTCCACGGATCGTCTTCCTCGACTGGCCCGACCGGAGCGGGCGGCGGCGCGGGCTTGATGGCCGCGGCGGTCTTGGCCGGCGGCGGGCCGTCGCGAAATGCTTCCTCGGCCGCGGCCTCGACTTCATCCGTTGGCAACTCTTCGTTCTCCGTCGGCGGCAAGTCCCCGTCGGCAGCGGCATCCTCCTCCAGAATTGCCCGACGTCGCTCTTCCTCAGCGGCCGTGTCGCTCCCCTTCGTTGGCTGACGCGGCAGATAGTTCAGCGACAGCCAGGCAAACCGTCCCCAGTGCCGCGCGTACAGCAGCTGCGCCGCCGGCACCAACGCGATCGCCGGGATTAACCATGCGATGTTGGTCAACCCACGCACTACCAGGTACGCGCAGCCGCCGCACAAGATCAGCGTCACCACATGCACATACAGGAACGACAGCCAATGCTGCAGCATGCGGCCTATCACGCCACGATGCAGAAAATGCAGCCAGTGCTGCGCGTATAGCACCGACATCAGGCTTAACGGAAAGCCGACCCACAGCACCATGGCCCAGACGCCGAGATACACCGGCGTGCTGATCGCCAGCAACGGCAACAGCAGCAACGTCGCGGGCACGATCCAGAATAACAGCACCCAGCCGCACATCAGCGGCTTCCACCACCAGTCCATGAATCCTTCGCGCGGATAGTTTACCTCCGCCTGTCCCGAACTGGAGTCGGTCAGGGTCGTCAAGAAGTAATGCGACGCGACCAGTGAGTACAGCAGCGACCAGATCGTCCAGCACACGAGCGTGCAAACGAAAAAAATCGCCGTCAGTCCGGCAGCAACCATCTGTCCCTCAAAACGATGGAACTCCGCAAGCAGGAAGAGCGTGCGGCGTATCGAATACCCTATTCGTTCCCCGTGCCCTGATATTTGCGCGGCCTGAAAAAAAACTTCAACGGCGTCTGCCAGGGGCCGCGGCATGGGTTGCACCAGTTTATGAGTGGAGTCTTTCGCTTCGCGAAAGGCGCGTTGCACCACGCGGCGCGCGGCTCATCGACATTTCCAGGAGGAGGATTGCCTGCGACGCATGGATAAGCTAAATTTGTTAGGCAACCCGGCACGACTTTGAAGATAGGAAGCGAAGAATGCGTACCATGGTCGCGATTTTGGCGCTCGGTGTAGCGACAGCCGGGGTGTCGCGCGCGGGCGGGCCGAAGCAGAAGCAGTCGGACTTTGTGCCGCCGGCCCCGAAGCAGATCGATCCCGCGTTTCCGCCGCTGCCTATGGTGAAGCCAGGCCCGGTGATCGTGATTCGCTATCAGCGGACCGACACGCGCGACGTCTGGCAGCATTACGCGCCCAGCCGCCTGGGCCGCATGGTCCCGCGCGTGGTGTCGACGCCGTACGGCGACTTCTATTCGCGCTCGGGGGAGCCGTATCCTTTTGCCGGCGTGTCGAAGACGGCGATTCTGCCGATCATCGTCGATTGACCATTTGACATGTCGCGCGGACAAGCGTCGTCATCGTCCGCTCGGCG
>DASRSQ010000363.1:0-3364 GCA_035656475.1 Gemmataceae bacterium
GATTCGGCTACGACTTTGAATCGCCCCTCACCCTAACCCTCTCCCGGAGGGAGAGGGGACGAGCGCGGGGCACCGTAGACGATGCGGCTATTCGCCGTTGCGATGGCGAACGATGTCTCCTTCGACCATGTAGATCACGTCGTCGGCGACGTTGGTGGCCATGTCCGCCAAGCGCTCCAAATGGCGCGACACCGACAACAGCCGCATATACAGGTCGAGCTTGTCGGGCGATTGCCGCATCTGACTCTGAATGCGATCGCGAATGATTCGCTGTACGGCATCGACTTCGTCGTCGTCGTCGCGGATTTGCCGCGCGATCAAGGTGTCGCGATTCACAAGTGCGTCCAGGCTGCGGCGAACCATCGATTGGGCCTGGGCGGCCATGCCGCGGAACTCGGCCGGTAATTCCACCCGCTCGTGCGCGGCCAGGTAGGCAACCCGCTTGGCGATGTTGCGCGCCAGGTCCCCCATCCGCTCCAGATCATTGTTGATCTTCAACACCGCCACGACGAACCGCAGGTCGGCCGCAACGGGCTGGTAGAGGGCCAGCACCTTCAAGCACTCTTCTTCGACGTCGACCTCCATGCGGTCGATCTCGTCGTCGCGTTCGATGATGGCGCGGGCCAGGTCCCCATTGCGATTCACCAGGGCGGAAATCGCCTTGGCGATCGCGTCTTCGACCAGCGTTCCCACGAGCAAAATCTTCTGCTTGAGGGCCTCGATCTGATGCTGCAGGTGCTTGGACATTGCGAGACAAAAAGGGACTATCCGAAGCGGCCGGTAATATAGTCCTCAGTCTCTTTTAATTGCGGCTTGGTGTAAAGGTCGCTCGTCAACCCGTACTCCAGCACTCGGCCCATGTACATGAAGGCGGTGTAATCACTGCTGCGCGACGCCTGCTGCATGTTGTGCGTGACGATCAGCACCGAGTACGTGCCGCGCAGCTCCTGAATCAAGTCTTCGATCTTGCCCGTGGCGATCGGGTCCAAGGCCGAACAGGGTTCGTCCATCAGCAGCACTTCGGGCTCGGCGGCGATGGCCCGGGCGATGCACAGACGCTGCTGCTGGCCGCCCGACAGGCTCAGGCCGCTTTCGTGCAGCCGGTCCTTGACCTCGTCCCACAGGGCGGCCCCTTGCAGGCTGCGCTCGCAAACTTCGTCGAGCACGCGGCGATCGCGCTCGCCGTCGATCCGCAACGAGTAAACCACGTTTTCGTAGATGCTCATGGGGAAGGGGTTCGATTTCTGGAACACCATGCCCATGCGCTTACGCAGCTCGATCACGTCGACGCCGGGTCCGTAGGTCGAATCGCCGTTCAAGCGCATCTGGCCTTGGATACGCACGGTCTCGATCAGGTCGTTCAGCCGGTTCACGCTGCGCAGGAGCGTCGACTTACCGCAGCCCGAGGGGCCGATCAGGGCCGTGACTTTACCGCGCGGGATGGGGAGCGAGATGTTGAACAGCGCCTGCTTCGCGCCGTACCACAGGCAGAAGTCATCGATCTGCAGGACGGGATCCTGCGCGGCCACGGAGGGATGGATGGCCGAGGCGACCCGTTCGCCGCGGGCGATCGCGGCCAGGCGCCCCGTCTCGAACGACGTGCGTTCGCTGGCAGTTGCGACCGACGTCGCAGGCCGGTCCGAGGGTACGGCAGGCGTCGCGACGCGCGAAGGATCAATCGATTCAGACAGTGTCACGTAAAAGACTCCGTCACGTTCATAGTCTCTCGCTAGGCCTGACTCTCTCCGAACCGCCGCCGCAAGCGATTCCGCAGGCGAACGGCGGTAATGTTCAGCGCGGCGATAATGGCAATCAAGAGCAAGGCCGTGGTAAAGACCATCGGCCGAGCGGCCTCGCTGTTCTGACTGTGAAAGCCTAGATCGTACAGGTGAAAACCGAGGTGCATGAAACTGCGCTGCGGATGAACGAAGGGAAAAACGCCGTCGATCGGCAGCTCGGGGGCCGACTTCATCGCTCCCACGAGCATCAAGGGAGCTACTTCGCCGGCGCCGCGAGCAATCGCCAGTATCATGCCGGTCATCACGCCGGGCAAGGCGCGCGGCAAGACGATCCGCCAGATCGTTTGCCACTTGCTGGCCCCGCACGCGTAGGAGCCTTCGCGCATCGAGCCGGGCACGGCAGCCAGCGCCTCTTCGGTCGTCACGATCACGACCGGCAGCGTCAATAGCGCCAACGTCAACGAGGCCCACATCAATCCGCCGGTGCCGAACGTGGGGGTATTCTCGGCCAGAGATGTGGAAAAGAAGAGCTGATCGATCTGCCCCCCCAACAGGTAGCAAAAGAATCCCAGTCCGAACACGCCAAAGACGATGCTGGGCACGCCCGCCAGATTATTGATCGCAATGCGCAATACGCTGACCAGCACGCCGCTACGCGCGTATTCACGCAAGTACAGCGCGGCTAGGACGCCGAACGGGACGACCGCGATCGACATGATCAACGTCATCGCCACGGTCCCCCAGATCGCTGGGAATACACCCCCTTCGCTATTGGCTTCGCGCGGGTCGTCGCTCAAGAATTCCCACCAGCGCGAAACGTAGACTCCCAACTTGCCGGTCCAGCTCAAACGGTTCGGCGCATACGCCCGCACAATCTGATCCAGGGGCACCACTTTGTCCTGGCCATTGGCCGTCGTGAGGCGCATTGCGTAGCGGGCGTTTTCCTCATCTAGCGCCGCGATTTCCTGCGTGAGGCGCGCGTTTTCGGCCGCTTCCCACTCGGCCAGCTCGGACTGCGATTCCCGCGCGGCGTGATACTCGGGCGAATCCTTGCCGTGTGTCAGGCTCGCGGCGAGAACTTTGAGACGCGCCGAGTTCTTGCGGCGATTCAGCGCGCCCAGTTCGTGCTTGGCCAGCCGGGCTCGGGCACGGAGCCGCTCGCGCACCGCCGGATGAAACTCGGCCATCCGGTCCCATACCTCCTGCGGCGACGTCGCGATTTCCTTGCCATCGATCAGTAGCGCTTGCGGCGTGCCGTAGAATCGGCCCCAGGCGAACCGCTCCAGGACGACGGCCCATTCGGGCGAAGTCTCTTCGGCAACGAGCGGATCGTCGATCCAGCGATAATGCTTGCCGGTCAGGTCATAGTTGCCCGTGCGGAGCAGACGGCGCGACACAGTTCCATCGGTGTTGCCTGGCGCAGTCCGGATTCTAGTGGCATCGTCCGCGGGCAACTCCGCGAGCCGCTGTTCGCTCGGGCGGTACGTTTCGCGTTGGGAGAGTTCACCCAAGAGCGCTTCGCCGCTGAAGGTTCGCAGCTCGACGAGCGGCTTTGGCCAGAAGGTTGCCAACCCGCGACACAGGACCAGTGCCAACAGGCCGACGATCATGGCCAGCGCCACGGC
>DASRSQ010000364.1:0-6114 GCA_035656475.1 Gemmataceae bacterium
CTGGAGAACACTGGGTTACGTGGAATTAGGCGTCGAACGCCGGTGTGATGAGCGGAAAGGCTCATACGCGATGCGAAAGTCGCACGATGAGAGGCTGTTCGCGCTCCATTTGTCAGCACAACTCACTGTTTTACTGTTGGCACGGAGTTTGCGAGTTTCGCGGCGAACTCAAACTCGGAAGACCAAGAGGCAGAGTCGATCACGCCGCCGAACGACATCAACAAGGACAAGTCGAGGCGACCTATCACAACGGGATCTGACGGTCACGATGCCGAAGACGCCCGAGGCGCGGGCAAGAAGATCACGGTTCGGAGCATCTAACGCAAGGGGGAGAGGCGGCCTGGCATTCGCCCGCCGGGCCGTTCCCTTAAGGAGCTGGTCCAATGTCAGCAAAACATCTGCTTTTTCGCGAGGCGGCGCGGGACAAAATCCTCAAAGGAGCGACGGCTCTTGCGGATGCGATTCGCATTACACTTGGACCCAAGTCCAAATGCGTGCTGATCGACAAGAAATGGGGAGCGCCACTCGTGTGCAACGATGGTGTCACCATCGCCAAGGAAATCGACCTCAAGGACGCCGACGAAAACCTGGGCGCCCGCATGATACGGCAGGCGGCCGAGCGCACCGGCGACGCAGTCGGCGACGGCACCAGCACGTCGGCGATCCTGGCGCATGCCATTTACGCGGAAGGCGTTCGCAATGTCGCCGCCGGCGCCAGCGCCGTCGATCTTAAGCGAGGCCTCGACCGCGCCTTGAAAAAGGTCACCGAGGTTTTGAAGTCGCTGTCTCGCCCGGTGGCCACGCACAAAGAGAAGGCGCAGGTCGCGACGATCTCGGCCCACAACGATCCTACCATAGGCGAATTGGTCGCGGATGCTGTCGAAAAGGTTGGCGCGGAAGGGGTGGTTTCCGTCGAAGAAGCGAAAGGGACCGAGACCACACTCGAAGTCGTCGAGGGAATGCAATTCGACCGTGGCTTTGCGTCGCCCTATTTCATCAACCAGCCGGAGAAGATGACCGTCGTTCTCGACAATCCAGTGATCCTGCTCTATGAGAAGAAAATTGCGTCGCTCAAGGACGTTGTCGCCATCCTGGAGCAGATCGCCAATGCTCAGAAGTCGCTCCTGATCGTTGCCGAAGATGTGGAAGGCGAGGCGCTGGCGACGCTGGTCGTCAACAAGCTGCGCGGTGTGCTCTCGTGCGCTGCGGTCAAGGCCCCTGGGTACGGCGATCGCCGCAAGGCCATGATGGAAGATCTGGCCACGTTGACCGGGGGCAAGTTCCTCGCCGAAGAGCTGGGCCTTACGCTCGAAGGTCTCAAGCTTGCCGACCTTGGCAAGGCGCAGCGTGTCGTCATCGACAAAGACAACACCACGATTATTGGGGGCGGCGGCAAGAAGGATGCCATTGCCGGACGCTGCGATGAAATTCGTCGGCAGATCGACAAAGCCACGTCGGACTACGACAAGGAAAAACTGCGTGAACGCTTGGCGAAGCTGGCCGGCGGGGTCGCGGTCATCCGGGTTGGCGCGCCGACCGAAGCCGAGATGAAAAGTCGTAAGGAGGCGCTCGAAGACGCCATCAGCGCCACCAAGGCGGCCATCGCGGAAGGCATCGTTCCCGGCGGCGGGCTCACTTTGCTGCGGGCCATGGACGCGGTCGAGAAAGAAGCCGATCAATGCCAAAGTGATGAGCGCACCGGCGTCATCATACTCAAGCACGCACTCGAAGCACCGACGCGCCAAATCGCCATCAACTCCGCAGTCGATGGCGGCGTCGTCGTCGATCGCATGCGTGCCGGCAAGGGAAGCTTCGGGTTCGACGCCGGCACCGGCCGTTACGTCGACCTCATTGAGGCGGGCATCGTCGACCCAACCAAAGTGGTGCGCCTGGCTTTGGAGAATGCCGTCTCCGTTGCGGGAGTATTGCTGCTAACCGAGGCGACGTTGACCGATCTCCCTGAGCCAAAGAACGGCGAGATGCGGATGGCGCATGGAATGCCGGAAGAATAGCGCTTTGGCCGCAATCATGAGTCTATTAAGCTGCAGGCCGCGGAGTTCGCATGATACTGCTGAGAGCGGAGTCTGCTCTCGGTACAGCTCTCCGAGTTTCCCATTCTCGCCCCGCGGAATGTCAACATGCTCTATTCGTCAAACCCGCGAACAGACTGTGGCGCCATGGCAAGATCCCCTCGGTAAGGCAATGTCGGGTCTACCGACCTGACCAAACCGTCATGTGATCCGCTTTCCCTGGTTGGGACGCGTAATTGTGGGACTATTCGTTTGCCTGGGCTATTGCTTGAGCATCTGGCGAAAGCGACGAAGAGGCTGAGCATTGGCTACGTCGGAGGGTTCAAGTCCGGCCCGTCGTGCCTGGCTTATGCCGAGTTCCATGAATGCTAATTCCTCGACAGCATGGGCGTCCGTTCCCAGGACAATTTTGACGCCATGCGCTTTGGCTGCCATCAGCGTGACATCATCGAGGTCAAGTCTGCTTGGTTGACAGTTCAACTCCATCATGCAGCCGTAGTCGGCGGCCGCCTTGAGAATGGTTTCAAGGTCGAACTCGTATCCCTTGCGCTCGCCGATCAGGCGCCCGGTCGGATGCCCGATCGCGTGCACATGCGGATGGCGAATGGCATTGAGCAAGCGTTGCGTGATTTTCTCGCGTGACTGATTCTGGCCATAGTGAATGGACGCGACGACCCAGTCGGCCTCCGCGAGAACGTCGTCAGGCAAATCCATGCGACCGTCTTCCAAAATGTCGAGTTCAACGCCTTTGAGAATCGCCAGCCCGCGAGTCTGGGCTTGGAGCCGTTCGATTTTCTTCCAGTGCTGCCGCAATCGGCGCGCGTCGAGGCCGCGCGCCATGGTAACGCGCTTGGAGTGATCGGTGATCGCAATGTAGCCATAGCGACGTTTCGCGGCGGCCTGCACCATTTCTGAAAGCGATGCTCGGCCATCGGTCGCTGTCGTGTGCATGTGCAGATCACCGCAGATGTCCTCAAGCTCGATCAGGAGTGGCAACTCGCCAGCGAGCGCCTTGTCGATTTCGCCGCGGTCCTCGCGCAACTCCGGCGGAATCCACGGCACGCCGACCGCCGCGTAGACTTCCTCCTCGGTTTTGCCGGCGATGAGCCGTTGCCCACGAAAGACGCCGTATTCGTTGATCTTGAGATGTCGCTGCAGGGCCCGGCGGCGCAGCAGAATGTTGTGCGCCTTGGAACCGGTGAAGTAGAGGAGAGCTGCACCGTACGACTCCTCGGGAACGACGCGCAGGTCCATTTGCAATCCGGTTCGCAGACGCACCGTCATCTTGGTCGGGCCACGCGCCAGCACTTCGGCGACGTCACCAAACGCAGCCAGGCGATCCATTACGCGCCCCGCGTCGGCACAGGTGACGAGAATGTCCAGATCGCCGACGGTCTCCTTGCGCCGGCGGTAGCTCCCCGCGACGTCAACGTGCTGAACGCCGGGCGTGGCTGCGAGGAAGCGCGTTACCGCGTCGGCATAAATCTTGGCATCGGAAAGGTAGACGCGACGGGTGATCTGCTCGATGTTACTGAGCCCTTGCAGGATATTCTCCTCGGTCCTCGCACCGAATCCCTTCAACTCGCGCAGACGATGTTGCTGAACTGCTCGGAGCAGTTTCGCCGTCGAATCAATGTGTAGTTGGTTGAACAGTACTCGCGCTTTCTTCGGCCCCAACCCTGGGATCTTCATGAGGTCGCGCAGCCCGGCGGGGACTTGCTGTCGCAATTCGTCGAGAAAGGGAAATCGTCCCGTCCGCAGGCCGGTCGTGATTTTTCCCGCCAGGTCCTTGCCGATGCTGGGCAGGTCGTCGAGCTTGCGCTTGGGATCGCGGACCATGTCGGCGAGCGGCTCGGCCAGGTCGCGGATGGTGCGCGCCGCCGAGCGATAGGCCCGCACGCGAAACTGATTGGCCGCCTGGATCTCCAGAAGATCGGCCGTCTCGTCGAACGCCTGCGCTATTTCGGGGTTTTCCATGGTGCCCTCGGCTGCTTCAGCGACGTCGCGGGGTCGTTGTGGTACGGAAGCCGCCAGGGCTCGGATGAATCGCGCCGCTGCCGGGGCGCGATGGCGGCGAAGGTCGATACGTCGGCGTCGTCGGCCGATACGTCGGTGTCGGGCGATACGTCGGCGTCGGCGTGGGGCGATACGTCGGCGTCACGGGGCGAATAGTCGGAGTGTAGGTCGGTGTCGTTGCACGGAAGGCATTGGATCGCGTCTCGCCAACTCGCCGCGCCGTCCAGTCGTTGTTCAGCCGGCGCAACGCTGTCTCCATTTGCGGGTGCAACGTGGCGGGGACGGTCTTTTGGTTATACGGTTGCCATCCTTTACTGGTGTGCTGTTCCCAGGTGTTGTTCGCGCCGCGACGAAAAACGTTGCCATCCCGCGCGGCAACGACATTGTTGAGCCCGCGATGCACGATGGCTCCGCCCGAGCCGGCGCGCAGATACGTTCGTTCGTTCCAGCGGTTGTAGAGGTTGGCGTTGGCGAAGTTGATCTGGTTGATGTGAGTGCCGATGCGGCGATTGCCCCAGCCGTCGTGCCAGCCTTCGCGCCAGTGCCGCCCGCCCCAGCCCGCGTGCCAGCCGATCGGCCCCCACCAGGGCCGACCGCAGCCTGCGCCGATACCGAAGCCCCAGCCCCCGGGCGTCCAACCGAAATTCATTCCCCAACCATAGGTCCAGGGATATCCATACCAGTAGTCACCTATCCACGGCACGTAGTCCCAACCGGTGCCGTAGACAACAACCTCCTCAGGACACAAGACGGTGCCGAAATACCCGGGGGTGTAGCCGACGTACACGACTTCCACGGTCGAACCGTAGATGAAAACATGCGTCACGTAATAGATTGGGCAGCTCGGCGGAATCGTGTAGATCACTGGCGGCACCGACGTCGCGACTTGCCACGGCCCAGTCGGCGCCGGCGCGACGAACCAGACTCCGTTCTCGACCGCGTAGTACGTGTTAGCGTCGATGCGGATGATCGGCGTCGGCGTGTTCGTCGCGTACTGCAGCGGCGCGTGCTCGATTGGCACGAACTTCGGCGGTCCGTCGAAAATCGGCTCGATCGCGGTCCCATCGCGCGCGATGGTCGCGATCTGCGGAACGTTGTTGGCAATGATCGCTTGTCGAGCCTGCGGTGTCCCGGTGATTGAAGATAGCACGTCACCGCGCGGATGCGTTTCCGGAATCCGAGCAAAGTCTGCGGGAAGCCTATTCGCCGGCACGAATTCCCACGGCCCCGTGAAGCTCTTGGCCCGGAACCAGCGGCCCGACAACAGGACGAAGTAGTCCTTCGCGGCCGCGTCTTCAAAGACCGGGCTCGTCGAGTTCTTCGCCCACAGCAGCTTGGTCCCTTCAATCGGGACCATTTGAATTGGCCCGTCGGTCTCGATCAACTCCGCTGGGGTGGTGCTGGTGAAGATTGCCGGCACGATGCCATTTTCGAGTGCCTCCTTGATGTCGACGGCGGGATTGTCGAGCACATCGATCTGAGGATTGCCGCCGAGCGAGCGAAGCGCCCGCTCCAGGGCATTGGTGGGGTTGGCGACAACGCTCCAGGGACCCTCAATGGTGGCCGATCCCATCCAGCGATCCATGAGGCGGAGATAGAACATGTTGGCCTGGCCGTCGAAAAGGATCAGGTTGCGCGTGTTGATGACGCGCAGCAACGTGACGTCGGGAAGTTGCCGCAGCGCGGGTTTGCCATCGATGAGAATCAGCAGTGCCGGCTTGTTGCTGAAGAGGATGCGCGGCGGATCGTTCTTCACGGAAATCGTCCTCGTCTTCGCAGTCGTCTTGGCAATGGCGAGATTGGCTTCAAGTCGATCCAGGGAGATGACGCGCGCCGTGCGCGGGGCGTCGTTGCGTAGGAGCGTCAGATAATGATCGGCCTTGTCCGGCGCGGTAGGGAAAACGACTCGGGTGATCTGAAAGTCTTCGAGGGTCACTTCGCGATGCTCCTTGTCCACCGAGGTCCGGGCGACAATCCACATCGTGCCAAACGTCGGCACCGGTGACGCTTTCGCCTCAACGGAGACGGCGGCCTGCGCTTCGAGCCGATTGCCGATCCAGTTCTGCAC
>DASRSQ010000365.1:0-8072 GCA_035656475.1 Gemmataceae bacterium
GAAGTGGAACCGTGCCCTCGATGAAGTGCTCGGCACCGACAAGGTCACCGGCGCTCGCCTCAAGAGTACCGTTGACGACACGCGCGAGCAACTCGACGTCAGCGGCGTCTTCCTGGCCATCGGCCATACGCCGAACACGGACTTCCTCGAAGGGCAGCTCAAACTCGACGACAAGGGCTATATCCTCTGGACGAAGCCGCAGCGGACCTACACGAGCGTCGAAGGCGTGTTCTCGGCCGGCGATGTGTCGGACAGCTATTATCGCCAGGCCGTCAGCGCCGCTGGCACCGGTTGCATGGCCGCTCTCGACGCGGAACGCTGGCTGGCCGAGAAGGGAGTTCACTAAACCATGAATGACGCGCTATTCTCCGTCAAGGATCAGGTTGTCCTCGTCTCCGGCGCCAGCCGCGGCATTGGTCGGGCCATCGCCGAGGGCTTCGCCCAGCGCGGAGCGCGCGTCATCGTCACCGGCCGCGAGGCGGCGACGCTCGAGAAGACCGCGGCGGACATGAATGCGACGCCGATCGTTTGCGATATCGCCGACGGCAAGGCGATCGACAAGCTCGTCAAGACCGCGCTTGACAAGTTCGGCCACATCGACACGCTGCTCAATGTCGCCGGCGTCAATCGCCGCATGCTCGCGGAGAAGCTGACGGAAGCCGACTACGATTTCATTCTCGATATCAATCTCAAGGGCCCGTTCCTCTTATCGCAAGCCGTCGGCAAGGCGATGCTCGCGCGCGGCAAGGGGAATCAGATCAATATTACCTCGCTCAACAACGACCGGCCGCTCAAGGGGGTGGCGCCGTACGCGATGAGCAAGGCCGCCCTCGAACATATGACGCGCTCGCTGGCAATGGAATGGGGCCCGCGCGGCATCCGCGTCAACGCCATCGCACCGGGCTTCGTATTGACCGATCTCACCAAGAAGCTCTGGTCGCAGCCGAAGATGCAGGAGTGGGGCAAGACCAACACGCCGCTACTTCGGCTCGGGCAGCCCAAGGACATGGTCGGCGCCGCGATCTTCCTGGCGTCCGAGGCGTCGGCATGGATGACGGGCCAGACGATCTACGTCGACGGCGGTTTCTCCGCGGGACTGGTGTGGCCGATCGATTTCGAGAATCAGTAGGCCGCAATCGTAGGGTGGGTCGAGCAGCGCGAGACCCACCATTGTGCCAGCCAGCTTGTTGCCACGACGGTGGTTCTCGCGTTGCTCGACCCACCCTACAACTTCCGCCAACTACCTATGGACTGGCACGAACGCGAAGACAAGATGCTGGCCAGCTATGCGATGCGTACCGCCCAGACGCGCGGACGCAAGCATGCGGAGCCGGCCCATTCCTTTCGCACCGCGTATCAGCGCGATCGCGATCGCATCGTCCACTCCACGGCGTTTCGCCGGCTGATGCACAAGACGCAGGTGCTCGTCAATCAGCTCGGCGACTACCATCGCACCCGGCTCACGCACACGCTCGAGGTCGCCCAGATCAGCCGGACCGTCGCGCGGGCGCTCGGGCTTAACGAAGATCTCACCGAAGCCATCGCGCTCTTGCACGATATGGGGCATCCGCCATTCGGCCATGCCGGCGAGACCGTTCTCGACGAATGTATGAGGGACTCGGGCGGGTTCGAGCACAACCGGCAATGTTTGCGGCTGGTCGAACTGCTTGAATATCGCTATCCTGATTTCCCCGGCCTGAATCTATCCTGGGAAGTTCTCGAAGCCCAGGCGATGCACAGCAAACGTATCGGCGCTCCCGAGGTGAAGGCGTATCTCGGCGCGGGCCAGCCGCTCCTGGAGGCCCAGGTCGTCGATGCGTGCGATAGCCTGGCTTACGACTGTCACGATGTCGATGATGCGTTGAGCGTCGGCCTGATCGCGTACGAAGATCTTGCGCAATCGGAATTCTGGAACCTTGCCGTCGAGCGCGTGCGCGCCGAGCATCGCCAGGTGCGGCCCGAGCAGTTTCAGCCAACCGTCGTCCGCAAGCTTATCGACTGGCAGGTCGTCGATCTCTTGCAGACGACCAGGCAGAACCTGCAGGACCAGAAAATTGTCACCATTGCGGACGTGCGGCGGACGCCAAACCTGCTGGTCGCGCCGGGCGCGGAGGTCAAGAAGCTGAAGGCGGGACTGGAAGCATTCCTGCACAAGCAGGTGTATCGGCACTATCGCATCATGCGCATGGCCCGCAAGGGGCAGCGTATGCTGAGGCAGATGTTCGAGGAGTTCTGTGCCCGGCCGGAGCAGTTGCCGAGCCGTTATCAGCAGCGTGCGCAGGAAGCGGGCCTGAAGCAGACGGTGTGCGATTATCTCGCCGGCATGACGGATGGCTACGCTCAGGCGGAGCATCAACGGCTTTTCTAATCTTTTCGGAACTGTACATTTATACGTTAGCGGTCCATAAATATATCGAAATCATAATCTCAATCCCGTCCGCCCACGGAGGTCGCATTGGCCAATAAAATTGATGAGTTCTTTTCAGGCTCGAGTAAGCTCCTGTGGGGCGTTCGGGTTGTGTTGCTAATTTTCACGTTGAGCCTGACGTTCGACGCGCTGGCGTTCGCGCTCGAACGTGACGACACCAAGCAATTCTCCGCAGGCATGATTGCCGCGGGCATTGCCCTCGTGATCATGGCGGGAGTCGTCGTTTTCGACATCGTTTCGGGTCGCAAGGATATCACCACGCTGTCGGCGATCGGCTTCGGTCTCCTCGGCGGGTTGGCGGTGAGCTACCTCTTTTGGTCCGCGCTCCGTCCCATCGTCATGCAGTACCTGAGCAATCTGCCCGACAGGGGCGAACGACTCGGCTCCACGTTGCAGCTTCTGATCACGGTGCTCACCTGCTACATAGCCATCTCCATGCTGCTCCAGACCAAGGAGGAGTTTCGTTTCATCATTCCGTACGTGGAATTCTCCAAGCAGGTCAAGGGCTCCAAGCCGCTGGTTCTGGATACCAGTGTGATTATTGACGGACGAATTGCCGATATTTGTGATACGGGAATCATCGACACGAAGCTCATTGTGCCTCGCTTCGTGTTGCAAGAATTACAAGGGATCGCCGACAGTTCGGACAAGATTCGCCGCAACCGCGGCCGGCGTGGACTGGACGTCCTCAAGCGGATGCAGACGAACCCGAAGGTCGATCTGCAGATGCACGAGGGAAACCTCCCCGAGCTACGCGATGTGCAGAAGGTCGACGAACGGCTCGTGGTGCTGGCGCAATCGCTGAGTGCCCGGGTGGTGACGAACGACTTCAATCTGAACAAGATTTGCCAGTTGCAAGGCGTCGAAGTCATAAACCTGAATGAGCTGTCCAACGCGCTCAAGCTGGTGGCCCTGCCGGGCGAGATCCTGCAGGTAAAGATCTCCAAGCAAGGCGACCAGATCGGCCAGGGCGTCGGCTATCTCGACGACGGCACGATGGTGGTCGTCGAGCAAGGCCGGCAGGCGATCGGGCAGGACGTGCAGATCACGGTGACGAGCGTCCTGCAAACGCCCGCGGGCCGCATGATCTTCGGTCGCATCGGCGGCACCGGCGAGCACGCCGTGATGCCGTACAACAAGTAACGCAGTTAGCCGCGACGCACAGCGCGTGGCGCTGTGCTTCGGAGGCGAGTTGTGTCCTACCGCTGGTTGTCGCGGCTGCTCATCGCGTTCACGTTCACGCTGATCGTGACCATGCCGCGCGCCCAGAATCCCGCTCCCAACGCCGGCAACCCCGCCAAAGGCGGCGATCTCGATCTCGTCAAGAAGCTCATCACCGCCCGCCACGAGTATCAAAAGACGCTCGAACAGCTTCGCGTCCACTATTACCAGGTCCAGGACATGGAACGCATGCGCTGGGCGGAGGAGGAATTGCGCCAGTATCATCGCATTCCCAAGCACGCGTTCATTCTCGAACTGGATGTGCCGCCGCCGAATCTCAACGGCAACCAGAACGTGCCCGAGGCGAACAAGCTGTTCACCTGGGCGATGCAGTACAAGGACGTGGGCGTCGGCGATAAGTACATCGACAATCAGCGCCGCGCCGAGATCCTGTTCCAGGAGATCCTCTCGCGCTATCCGCATTCCGACAAGATTGCGGACGTCGCCTACAACCTCGGCGACATCTACGAGAGCAAGGCGTATCGACAATACTACCGCGCGGTGGAGTACTACCATCGCTGCTACCAGTGGAACCCGAAGACATCGCACGACGCCCGCCTTCGCGCCGCCCGCATCTACGACCGCCAGCTTAACAACCGCACCAAGGCGCTCGAACTCTATCGCGAGATCACGACCCACGAGGTCGATCCGCGCCGCCATGCGGAGGCGAAGAAGCGCATCGCCGAGCTCAGCGGCACGAAGTAGCGAGCCTCGTTCCCAAACTCCGTTTGGGAACGAGCGTCGCCACATCTCAAACCCGTGTTGACTCCGCTTTCCTTTTCCGACTATAACATCGTTCCTTGAGTGGACGAGTGCGCTCTTGAACGATGCCTTTCACGCACTGATACGCGGCGATCGCAACGGCCCCTGGCCGATGCTGCAGCGTGCGGGACTCTGGGCCTTGAGTCTCGGCTATCGCCTGGGTGTGAGTGTTCGCAACCGCGCATTCGAACGGGGCTGGACGACGACGCACAAGGCCGCGGTTCCAGTCGTCAGCATTGGCAACTTGACGGTGGGGGGCACCGGGAAGACGCCCTGCGTGGAATGGGTCGCGAGGTTCTACCGCCAGCAAGGCTTGCAGCTGGCGCTGCTGAGCCGAGGTTACGGGAGTGAAGCGGGCCGGAACGATGAGGCGTTGGTGCTGGAAGAGAACCTCCCCGATGTGCCCCACCTGCAAGGAGCCGATCGGGTCGCGTTGGCGACGACGGCGGTCGAGGAACTCGAGAGCGAGGTCCTGATCCTGGACGACGGATTCCAGCATCGGTTCCTGCAGCGAACCCTCGACATCGTCCTCGTTGACGCGACCAACCCGTGGGGCTTCGGCCATCTGTTGCCGAGAGGTCTGTTGCGAGAGCCGATCAGCGGATTGCGTCGAGCGCATGCGGTGATCGTGACACGCTGCGACCTGGTATCGCCCGAGACGGTGGCCGCGATTCGGGAGAAGGTGACGCAGCTCAAGCCCGAGCTGCCAATCGCGGAGTCCACGCATCGCCCGGCCGTCTGGCGCAACGCATCGCAGCAGACGGTTTCGCTCGAATCGTTGCAAGGGCGTCCGATTGCGGGATTCTGCGGCCTTGGCAATCCGGATGCGTTTCGGCAGACGCTCGTGAAGCTCGGGTGCAACGTCATCGCCTGGCGGACGTATCCCGATCATCACGCGTACACGAAGGACGACGTGGAAGCGCTGCGAGCATGGGCCCGCGAGCTTCCACCAGATGCAGCCGTGGCGACAACGCAGAAGGATCTCGTCAAGATTCGCCTCGACCGCATCGGCGACCGCGACCTGTGGGCCTTGCAGATCGCTCTGCATTTCACTGCCGGTCAGGACACGCTGGAAAAGCTGTTAGGTAGTATTGTTTAGCCCCGCCTCGCAGAGGCGGGCGGACGTGACGCACAGTCCGCCCGCTTCTACGAAGCGAAGCTAAACGGGATGATCATCACCGACTCAAGGAGGGGCCGGCATGTCCGATAATTCACCTCACGCTTCGTTCAATCCGCCGCACCTGCAAGCGCTCGACCCGCGCAAGCCGTACGATCTCGCCGCCCTCAAGACCTACGATCTCGCTGGCCGGCCTTCGAAGGTCTTCCACGATGATCTCGGCCAACCCGTTGGCCCCGACGCGAGCGCCGAGGATTGGCTGCTCAGCTTGCCGAAGCAGCTCGCTGCGAATGACATTCGCCGGGTGACGAATCACCTGGTCCGGGCCCAGCGCGAAGGCCGCACCGTCGCGATCGCGCTCGGCGGCCATGTCATCAAGACCGGCTGTGCCCCGTACCTCATCGACTGGATCGAACGCGGCATCATCAAGGCCGTCGCCATGAATGGCTCCGCCGCGATCCACGATTTCGAGCTCGCGTTCGCCGGCAAGACCAGCGAAAACGTCTCGACGCAACTGCCCAAGGGCGAATTCGGCATGGCTCGCGAAACCGCCGACGCCTTCGCCGTCGCCGCCCAGTACGGCGCGGAGAACGAGCTCGGCCTCGGCTGGGCGATGGGCCGCCATCTCGACGAGATGAACTGTCCGCACGACGAATCGAGCCTGGTCCTCGCCGCGTATCGCGCCGGTATCCCCTGCACGATCCACGTCGCGCTCGGCACCGACATCGTCCATATGCATCCGCACGTCTCGGGCGCCGCCCTCGGCGAGGCGTCCCTCATCGACTTCCGCCGCCTCTGCAGCGTCGTCGCCACCATGGCCTACGGCGTCTGGATGAACCTCGGTAGCGCGGTGATCATGCCGGAAGTCTTCGTCAAAGCGGTGTCGGTCGCCAACAATTTCGGCCACAACCTTGATGGTCTGGTGACGATCAACCTCGACAAGCAGGCCCAGTACCGCTCGCGCGTCAACGTCCTCGAGCGGCCAAGCAGCGAAGGCATCGAGCTGATCGGCCATCACGAGATCATGCTGCCACTGTTGCACCTGGCGGTGTCGTGCCAGATGGCGAAGTGCGCGGCGGTGGAAGAAACGGCAGCGGCTTAAGAAAAATCCGAAATCCGAAACTCGAAATCCGAAACAAATCCGAAATCCCAAAAATGCAAACCGGATTTGAATGCGTTTCGGTTTTGGATTTCGAGTTTCGAATTTGTTTCGGATTTCGGATTTCGAGTTTCGGATTTAGATGCGACGAAGGGCTCAACAATGTCCAAAGATCTGATTGACCTCGTGCAAAATCTCGGCTCGCCGCGCGTGTTGGTGGTCGGCGATGCGATGATGGATCGCTACATCTGGGGCGATGCCGAGCGCATCAGCCAGGAGGCGCCGGTCATCCTCATGCGGGCCGAGCGACGCGAGGAACGGCTTGGCGGCGCGTCGAGCGTTGCCACCATGTTGCGGGCTCTTGGCGCCAAGGTCATGCTGGCGGGCATCGTTGGCAACGATCACGATGGCGGCCGAATTCGCCAGATGCTCACCGATCTCGGTATCGATCATGAAGCGGTCATCACCGATGTTAATCGGCCCAGCACCGTCAAGGAACGCTATGTTGGCCGCGCTCAGCATCGGCATCCGCAGCAGATGATGCGCGTCGATTACGAAGATCGCCGTTCGATCAGCGAGCAAATTCGCAATCAGATCATGAGCGTCGTCAACAATCAGCTCAAGAAATGCGATGTTGTTCTGATCAGCGATTACGACAAGGGTGTGTGCACGCCGAGCCTGCTGAGCGCGGTGATCAGTGCCGCCCGGGCCTGTGGCGTCAGGGTGCTCGCCGATCCGATTCGCGGCCACGACTATCGCAAGTATCACGGGTGCTCCGCGATCACGCCCAATCGGCTCGAAGCGGGCCTCGCGACCAATCGCATTCTCAACAGCATGGAAGAGGTCTGGCAGTCGGCGGTCGATCTGCAGGAAAAGCTCGACCTCGAAGCCGCCATCATCACGCTCGACAAGGACGGCATGGCGCTGCGGCACCGTGACGGCCGGGCGAAGCATTTTCCGACACGGCCGCGCGACGTCTACGACATCACCGGCGCGGGCGACATGGTCATGAGCATGCTCGCCGTCGCCATGGCTGCGGGCGCTGATTACGAACAGGCGATCCAGCTCGCCAACGTCGCCGGCGGGCTCGAAGTCGAGAAGATCGGCGTCGCCACGGTGACGCGCGACGAGATCATGCGCGACCTGATGTCGGGCCACAGCGCCGCGCCGACGTCGAACAAGGTACTCGGCCTCGAAGCGGTCGTGCAGGAGCTGGACTACCGTCGCCGGCTTGGCCAGCGCGTCATTTTCACCAACGGTTGCTTCGACGTGCTGCACGCGGGGCACGTGCAATATCTGCAAGAAGCGCGGGCCCAGGGAGACGTCCTCGTCGTCGGCCTCAACAGCGACGCCAGCGTGCGAGCGCTCAAGGGCAAGACGCGTCCGGTGCAGCCATTGGCCGCGCGGTCGCTGGTGCTGGCGAGTCTGCAAGCGGTCGATTTCGT
>DASRSQ010000366.1:0-3327 GCA_035656475.1 Gemmataceae bacterium
CGCTGGCCGTCGGTCTGGACCGAGACGCCGCACACCGTTGTCATGTTCTTGCAGCCGATGGTGCTGCTGTTGCTCGTGTTGAAGATGATCGCCAACCTTGCGTTGACCAACATCTTTCCGAACTGGACGATGGTTGTCGAGTTCATGATGCACCTGGGGGCCTTCTTCTTTACCACGCTGATGTGCCATGGCGAACTGGCGAAGGATCGGCCCAGCACCAAGCACCTGACCGAGTTCTACTTCTGGATGTCGCTCGGCGGCGTCCTTGGCGGCCTCTTCAACGCTCTCTTCTCGCCGATTGTGTTCCAGTACGGCATCTGGGAATACCCGGTCGCGATGGCGGTCGCGTGCCTGCTTCGCTCGAACCTGGTCGATCAGCCGAAGCCGCTCATCCCCGGGGACTCGACCGCGGAGAGGCAGACCCCGCTCGGCATCACGCTTGATTTCGTGGTGCCGCTTTTGATCGGGTTCGGTTGTTATTTTCTCTCCTACGCTGGGGATTTTATCACATCGACTCCAATCCTGATCAGTCGCTATTATGTTTTCCCGATCGCCGCCGCATTCGCCGTGGTAGCGACACTGGTCTATTACTTTGTTCTCTTTTCCGAATTCCGGCGCATGGATCGGGGCATGTGGCTGCGGCCTTTCACCACCCGTACGCCGATTCTGTACCTGTACTGCGCCGCGGCGGGACTGCCGATCCTCGCCTTCTTGTATGTCAATCCGGAGATGAATGTCGCGCTGTTTCTGAAGAAATCGTACCTGCTGGCGGTGCTAGTCGTGATCGTGCTGGCGCTGTCGCTGCGGCCGATTCGTTTCGGCCTGTCGGTGGCGGCCCTGTTCATCGCGGTCACCGCCTATGAGCGTTACTACGATCCGTATCTCTACGAAGGCCGCGGCTTCTTCGGCCTGCTGCGCGTGCGCGAAACGGAGGACGACGAGAAACGCAACTGGCAGCCGTTGCCCGCCAAGATGAGCGAGGAGGGCAAACTCGTCGGCGAACAGCCGCCGCACGAGTGGAAAATCTATCGCACCCTGATCCATGGCGGCATCAACCATGGCCGGCAGATCATCCGCTATCGTTTTGCCGACGAGAACGACAAGATCTTCCCCGAAACGGTGGAGATGAACCTGCGCAAACGCCGCGAGCCGATCACTTACTTCCATGAGATGAACGGCGTGGCGGAATTGTTCCACAAGCTGTCCTGGCCGACGGCGCAGCCTCCGATCCACGTGCTCAACATGACAGGCCTGTCGGACGCCCGGCTGCCGGCATCAATGGTGGGATTGGCAGCGGGAGAGACGCCACTCCTGAGTATGCTGGCGAACACGCAGTCCGAACCGCCGTATGCAGTGCTCGGCCTTGGCACGGGCATCCTTGCCAGTTATGCCAAGCCGTACCAGCATGTCGACATCTACGAGATTGATCCGCTGGTGAAGCAGCTCTCGATTGTGCCGGGCTATGTGCCGCCGTGGGACCCCAATCGTGACAAGATGCCGAAGGATCTGCCGGACCCGGTGTTCTACTTCGTGCACGACGCCCAGGAACGCCAGGCCAACATCAACGTCATCCTCGGCGACGGCCGCCTCAAGATTCGCGACGCCCACGCGGAGAAGTACTACCACGTCATCGCCCTTGACGCGTTCAGCTCCGACGCGATCCCGGTCCACTTGCTCACCAAGGAAGCAATCGAGATCTACCTGTCGAAGCTCGCTCCCGGCGGCGTCCTTTTGTTTAACACGACCAACCGCTACGTTCGCATCGAAGGGGTGCTGGCGGCCCTCGCCGACAAACTCGATTGCGACTGCCTGTACTGTCCCGATTTCACCTATGAGGCGACCGATCACCCGGATCGCTTCTCGGCCGACTGGGTGGTGCTGCAGCCACGCATGAAGCCGGACGGCTATCGCACGGGCGGCCCGCCGATTGGCGAACGCTTGCAGGCGAAACGCAAGCGTCTGACCTGGTACGGCAAAGAGGTGAAGACCTCTGACGGAAAGACGGTCGAAGACGATCGCTGGCAGAAGATCGATCCGCTCCCCGGTCCGATCTGGACCGACGGCTACTCAAACTTGCTCAACCCGCGCATCATGCCCTGGATCGCACCATGGAAACGCAAGCGAGCGGCTGAGTAAAAAGTAAAAATAAAAAGGTAAAAGGTAAAAGTAAGAAGGCTTGATGCGTCCGAGCCGCGCACGTGAGTAAGCGGCGCAGTATCTATTGGATTCGTTCGCCGCACACGGTGATGCCCGCTTACTGACCTCTGACAGATTCACTACAGCGGATGGCGCTAGATTCCGCTGCCGTCTTGATGTTCAACAACGTGCAAGCCGCACTCCTTCTTGCCGGTGCCGCGCCAGCGGCCGGCGCGATCGTCCTCGCCGGCGGCGACCGGGGCGGTGCACGGCCAGCAGCCGATGCTGGGATAGCCGCGGTCGTGCAGCGGGTTGTAAGGCACGTCGTTCTTGACGATGAAGTTCCAGACGTCCTTCTTCGTCCAGTTCAAGAGCGGATTGACCTTCACCAGCTCGAACTTTGCGTCCCACTGTACCACCGATGCCTGGCCGCGGTCGGCGGTCTGGTCCTTGCGGATCGCGCTGATCCACGCATCGTAGCCGACGACCGCCTTGCGCAACGGCACCATCTTGCGGTCGAGGCAACACTGGTCGGGCCGGATGACATACAGCGGCCCGCCGTGTTCCTCTTCGTACTCCTGCACCGTCGTCTCGGCACGCACGTATTCGACCTCGATGCCATAGCGCTGCTTGATGCGTTCGCGCAATTCGAGCGTCTCGGGGAACTGGTAGCCGGTCTCCAGGTTGAAAATGCGCACCCGCGGCTCAATCTCGGCCAGCATGTGGATGATGCAATTCCCCTCTGGGCCGAAGGCGGTTGCCATCGTCAGCCGAGGATAGAATTGCTTGACCGCCCAGGACAGGATCGCTTCCGGCGGCTTTCCGTCCAGGTTCGCACAGGCTTGCGCGATCTGCTCCGGCGAGTAAAATGACATCGGTGACCTTCCACTCCTAATCGTCCAGTATCATTATCATCATAATAGAGTATCGGTCAAGGCGCGGGGTTGCGATCATGCGAGTTGGTGGCGTAATCCTGTGCGGAGGCCAGAGTTCGCGGATGGGCCGGCCGAAGGCCTGGCTACCGATCGGCGACGAGGTGATGCTACCGCGAATCGTGCGCCTGCTACGCGAGACGGTGGCGCCGCTGGTCGTGGTCGCCGCCGCCGGGCAGGACTTGCCCGAGTTGCCGGCGGATACCAAGATCGTGCACGACGAACAGCCGGG
Source organism: Gemmataceae bacterium (assembly GCA_035656475.1). GTDB lineage: Bacteria > Planctomycetota > Planctomycetia > Gemmatales > Gemmataceae > SIAQ01. The sequence goes on from DASRSQ010000366.1 coordinate 3,301, forward strand.
GCGCGGTCCGCTGCAAGGGATCGCTGC
>DASRSQ010000367.1:0-4600 GCA_035656475.1 Gemmataceae bacterium
CTCGCGTTGCTCGACCCACCCTACAAATAATCCTCGCGAATCGGCGTGAAGATATCGAGGGCCTTGGTCAGCTCGTCCAGCACGACGACCTTGTGCTTCACGTTGCCCGGGATTCGCCACATGTCCCCCTTGGTCAGGAGCTTTTCCTCGCCGCCGATCGTGAAGAGGGCCTTGCCCTCGAGCAAGATGCCGCATTGCTCGTGCGGATGGCTATGCTCGGCGACGACCGAGTGCGGCTGCAACTCAACGACCGACAGCATCATCTTCTCGGCGGCGCAGGTCGCGATCGTCACGCCAGGAAAGATGGTGTGTTTGGACATCTCAGCGGGGCTGGGAAAAAAAAGGCTCATGCGTCTGCCTCATCGAACGAAATATTGAAACGCAAAAACGGTGCATGCGATGACTGCAACAAGGACAGTGCCCCAGCCGACGAGGACCGCAGTCATGTTGTCAACTGGCACTTCCGTGGCGAGCACGATTTCACCGTCGATGCGCAGCATGAACGGGAAACCCCTTCCGCCAACGGTACCCCACGAAAGCTCGGCGGTGTGGCGTTCGCCGTCATGGCGAAACTCGCTGGTGACGCCGCCGCGGGCGCGAAACTGGCCGCCGGTACGGAGCACCGGCGCGCCATCGATCAGGACGTCGATCGATACGGTGCTCCAAAGATAGCGTGGCACGGCCCGGGCGCGCACTTCGAGGCGCGAGCCGTGCCAGCGTGCGGTGGGCATCTCAGAGTTCCCGCACCTTGATGTTGCGCAGCCAGAGCGGCAGGCCGTGATCTTGCCAGCCAATGTAGCCCGACGCGGGGCGGCCCTTGAGTTGCTTCGTGTCGAGCGGCACGTCGTTGACGACTTCGCCATTCAGCTCGACCTTGACGTTGTTGCCTTTGACGGTGACGCGCATCTTGTTCCATTCGCCGGCCTTCTTGGCGGTGTTCTTGGTCGGCGGGATGCCGGGGATGATGCCGCCGGAGTCGTGATCGGTGAGCTTGGCGCCGGGCTTCTTGTCGCCGGAATCGTAGATCTGCACCTCGATGCCGTGCTTGACCGGGTCCTTGAGATCGCCGACGTGGAAGTAGAAGCCGCTGTTGCCCGCTTTTTCAACCTTGTACTCAAACTCGCATTCGAAGTCCTTGTACTGCTTCTTGGCCCAGAGATACATGTCATAGCGCGTCCAGCCGGATTCCCCCTTGCGCGGCTTGAGGGCAACGACGCCGTCGTCGTCGAGAATCCAGTTGCCGGTGGTGGTGCAGTTTTTCTTGAGGTCCTTGTCGAGCAGATTGGTCCAGCCGGCTTTGTCGCCGGCATGGGTCGAGAGACCGAGCGCTGCCAGTAAGAATGCGGCGCCAAGGAGAGGAATGCGTTTCATGGTGATCCTCGAGTGTAAAGGGCGGCAGATATTGTAGCCACCCAAGCCCCAGGATGAGCGCAGCGATTCCTGGGTATTGGCCGGAACCCCCGGGAATCGGAGTACCTCATCCCGGGGCTTGGCGGATAGTGATTGTGCGCACGATGCGCGTCTCGTTCCCTTGCTTGTCGCGCACCGATACCGTCAACACGCCGCGATCGAGCTTCGTCATCGGTGTGGCCAGCCGATACTCGAACACGCCCTGGCCGACATTCTTGAAGCGCGAAGCGAGGTTGTCGCCAGCCTTGACGCCGTCGATGGCGAAGTCGGCGGTCACGGTGAATGACTTCATGTCGAGGCCGGTGTCGTAGTCGTGCATGCCGATGAGGATGTGCGACAGTTTTTTGTTCCCGTTCGGCGTCGGCGACGTCAGTGTCAAGGTCGGGCGATTGTCGTCGAGCATCCAGCCGTAGCCGCGCGCTTGCGGGTTGGCGGGATCGTAGTCGAGGTCGATCGGGCAACCGAGATCGATCCAGCGGACGAAGGTGCGTTTTTCTTCGTCCGACAACGGCGGGACCCTCACCCCCGACCCCTCTCCCTGGGGGCGAGGGGAGACCGCGTTGGGCGGCGGACATTGCGGCGGCAGATAATCGAGGTCAGCGAGATTGCGATTCTGCGACGTGTTCGCGATCGGCTTGCCCTTCCACATCAGCGTGTCAGCGTTGCCGGGCACTTTCTCGGTCGGGAAATCGTCGTTGGACCAGCCGTCGAGGCGTTGGCCGTAGATCTTCCACGTGAGCAGGCTGCGGCGCGACTGGAACTTGCGAATGTAACGCGATGCGTTTGTCTGCCGCCACTGGCCATTGTGGATGACCGGCTTGTACCCGAACTTCGCGTCGTGATCGAGGGCGAGGCGATAGTAGGTGCCGGGGACGCTGACGCCGGTGTTGGGCGGGCTAATCATTTTGTTGTCATCGAGGACGAGCTTGGCAGCGGCATTTTCACCCGTGTGACATGTCGCGCAACTGCGATCGAGCAACGGCTTGATGTCGCGGTAGTACTCGACATTGACAACGTGGCCCTCACCCCCAACCCCTCTCCCAGAGGGCGAGGGGGACACGTAGCGCAGGCCCGTCTCGTCCTTCTCGTCCCACTGACGCTTCGACTCGTCTTTCGCCTTCGTCGTCAACAGCGGCGTCTTCGTGGTCAGGTCGAAGATCTTGTAATCCTTCGCATTGGCGGCCGAGTGCTGGAACGGCGTCGGGGCCTGGCTGTGGGCGTGGCAGCCGCCGCAATCATGGCGGACCTCGCCGGGACGAACCTGGTGCCAGGTCTGGGCCATGTTGAGCACCATGCCGTGCTTGTCGAGCGTCTGGAACGTAAATGCGACGTTGGCCGGGATCTTGGCGAGGAAGCTGGTGTCGGGATTCTCGCTCGTATCCAGCGGCTGCTTACCTTTGCCCGCGTCCATCTCGCCAAAGTGGCGCAGCGGGATTTCGCCGAGGATGCGCAGGCGTTCTTGGGCGTGGCTGTAAAAGCGTCGGCCCGACTTGAAGCCGTTTTGCCGGTCAGTGGTCGGCTCCATCACCAAAATCCGGACCGCGTGGGTGTCGTCGTTCGCATACTTGCCGGCGTCGGCGCCCTGATTGACCCAGTTCATCGACGCGCCGTTCTCGGAGGTGTTGAACGGATCGAGTCCCTCGTAGCCGCCTTTCGTTTTGCCCATGTAAGTCGCGGTGACGCTCCCTTTCGGGACGCCGCCGCCCGGATAGCTCTCACGCTTGTAGAAGCTCGACGTGCCGACGAGGCCGAACGGCGTTCCCGCGGGCAGATGCGGCGACAGGTCGCCGTCGTTGGCGAGCGGCTTGAGTGTCGCGGGCTCGGCGACGCCGAAGATGCGCTTGTACGGCACCACGGCGCGCGGCCATTGCTCGTTGTAGTTGGGATCGTTCTTGATCAGCCGCATCTGGGCGGGTTCGTCGATCGGTCGGCCATCCTTGATCAGGTAGATGCCGCCGTCGGGCATCGGGTAATGGGCGTACTGATGATTGGCGGGGCCCGGCGTGTAGCAGGTGAGCAGATGATTGTCGGGAGCGCCGCTCGGATGGGTGAATTTCCCTACGGCCGGCGAATCCTTCTGGTCGCGCACCGACGGATCGGCCGGGCCTTCGCCGAAGTTGGCGAAGCGCGTGAACGACTCGATGCCGAACGGGCTGAACGGCAAGCGCGAATAGCGGCCGAGGCCATTCGAATGTCGACCATTGCGCAGCGGCGGATTGCGCGGATCGCCGAGCCAGCCCGGACCGAAGTTGTACGGCCGCTGGATCTCCGATTCCGACGGATCTGCGTAGGCGCCCATCGACGGCGGCAGCAGCTTGTAGTAGCCGCCGAAGCCGCTGTTGTTCTGGTTGTAGTACTCCTCCGCGATGATGTGCCCCGAGGAAATCTGCGACTGGAAATGGAACGCGTTCGGCGCTCCCTCGCCCGGCAACAGCGCGCTCAGCACCGGGTTCCAGTTCGTGCCGTCCGAATGAATGATCCACAGGCCCCACAGGATCGTCGAGCGCAGCCCCTGCGATTCGAGCGAGCTGAACAGGACGCGGCCATCTTTCAGGACCGTCGGATGCAGTGCCATGCCAATGTTGAGGTGGCCGATCATCTCGACGTTTTTGCCGTCGTCGTCCATGACAAAAAGTTGCAAGCATGGCGAAGGATGCCGGGGCGGCTTGAACGCGTTGCGGTTCGACGTGAAGATGAGCCGGCCGCCGGGCAGTGGACACGGCCCCATGTTGAGGACGCCGTAGTTGAGTGAAGTCTTGTCCTTTTCCTGGGCCCTCACCCCCGCCCCCTCTCCCAGAGGGCGAGGGGAGAGCATGGACGTCGCCCAGCGCGCGGCGCCGGTGTTCGGCGTCCATTCCTGATGCGTGAGCTGCACGATCTTGCGTGTCTTGACATTAATCTTGAAGATGTCCGCCCCCTGGAACGGCGGCTGCCCGTGCTGGCTCGTGCCTTTCAGGCCCTTGAGGTGCGAGTAGAAAACCCATTCGCCGTCGAACGACACGTAGGGATCGGTCACGCTGCCATCGGCGCCGCCGGCGACGAGCAACTCCTCCTTGCCGTCGGGATGCAGCAGCATCAGGTCGCCCTGTGCGTCCATGATCGCCGGATGCGCGATCTCGGTCCAGACGCTGCGTGCCTTGTCCCCCTTGCGCGGCGTGCGCACGTAGACGATGTCGTAGTCGTACTTCAC
>DASRSQ010000368.1:0-1768 GCA_035656475.1 Gemmataceae bacterium
AACTCCGTGATTACGGAGTCCACTTTCACGAGCTGAACGGTCAAATCGCTGAGCTGCGCGATCAGATTGCGGCGGCTAAGACCGACAAGACCATCGCCGAGAAGCTGCAAGCCGACACCGAAAAAGAGGTCCAGATCAGGCAGACGCACATCGACCAGACACTCAAGAGCGAGTTGGCCGAAGCCAAAGAAGAGCTGGCTATCATCGCCGCTCACCGTGACAACCTGAAGCAGAATCTCGATGCCGTCGTCAAAAAAGTAAAGCAGACGCTGGCGCTTAATAAACGCCTGTTGGCTCAGTGGACGGAAATGCAACTCGGCGCGGCGCGGCGCTTGAACGAATTGATCGAGCGTGAGGCGTCGGCCTCGGCTGCCCCTTATACGGGCGAGTAAGGACGCTCCGCCTTCTATGGGCCTCTACGACCGAGACTACATTCGCGACGACAATCAGCCAGGCTTCTTTCTGGGCGCGCAGCGCTCGATGGTCACGACGCTGATCTTGATCAACGTCGGCGTGTTTGTGATCGACGCCTTCCTGGAAGATCATTCGCTGAGCGACTTCCTGGCCGTGAAACGGGAAGTTCTGCGTGAGCCGTGGAATCTGTGGCAGCTCGTAACCGCGGGTTTCGCTCACGGCAACTTCTGGCACCTTTTCTGGAACATGTTCGGTCTCTGGATGTTCGGCACCGACGTCGAGATCGTCTACGGCCGCAAAGAGTTTCTGCGCATCTATCTGACGATGATCGTCGTCAGCTCCTTGGTGTGGGTCCTGGCGGCCAACACGGTGCGAGAAGCAAGCGCGATGTACGGCGCCTCGGGCGCCGTGGTCGGCGTCACCGTGCTCTATATTTTGCATTACCCCAATCGCCAGCTTTGCATGTGGGGGATTTTTTGCTTGCCGGCCTGGGTTTGGGGCACGATCTTCATCGCGCAAGATCTGTTTGGCGTCAGCCACCGCGGAGATAACGTGGCCCATGAGGCGCATCTTGCCGGCGCCGCGTTTGGTGCGATTTACTACTACACCGGTTGGAACCTTGGCCGCTGGATACCGAGCCGATTTTCGCTGGGCGCCCTCAAGCCCCGGCCGAAGCTGCGGGTGCATCAGCCGGATCGCGAGACGACTCTCAGCGACCAGGTCGACCGCATCCTCGAAAAAATCTCTCGCGAAGGCGAGGCGAGCCTCACCGCCCAAGAACGCCGCACGTTGGAAGACGCCAGTCGGCGCTATCAACAACGCCGCCGGTAGAGCTTGCGCTAGGCGAGCGCCTCGCGAACCAGGTCGGCCGGCACGTTGCCGACCAACTCCACGTGGCCCAGCCGAGATGGAAGCACGAATCGCAGCCGTCCGTGCTCGACCTTCTTATCGCGAGACATCGCTCGGATGACCTTTTCGGGGTCGATGCGTGGCGGCTCAACCGGCAATCCGAGCGTCTCCAGCAATTGCTGCTGCCGGCGCGTAACCGACTCGTCGATCCTTCCCAGACGCTCGGCCAGCCGCGAGGCGCAGAGCATTCCCATCGCCACTCCCTCTCCGTGCAAGATCTGCGAGTATCCCGTCAGCGCCTCGAAAGCATGGCAGAACGTGTGCCCGTAGTTGAGCACGGCTCGCAGCCCAGTCAGCTCGCGCTCGTCCTGTACGACGACATCGGCTTTCAATCGGCAGCTCACAGCGACAATGTGCCGCAGCGTTTCGTCATTCCGCGCGTTGATCTCGGCGACGTGCCCTTCCAGGTAATCAAAGAACTCGGCGTCGAGGATCACGCCGTACT
>DASRSQ010000369.1:0-5675 GCA_035656475.1 Gemmataceae bacterium
GCTGAGCCTGTCCATGAAGTTCTCTCCCATTGCCATTTTCGGTGGTTGCTGACGTCTGCTTCAATGTTTTGCCGCTCTTGCGCGAGAAGAGGTGCAACGTCTGTTGAGGAAAAGTCACCGAGATCCGGTCGTCCGCTTTCAGTGCGTCGTCGCGCGCAAAAACCGCACGGAACTTGTTGCCGTGGATCGTGCCCAGCACATAGGTCTGCGCGCCAATCTGCTCGACCAATCCGACCACCATTTCAACTGACGCGGATGTCTCGCCCCGCTCGATGTGCTCGGGCCTGATGCCAAGCGTGACATCTTTTTCCGTCTCCAAGAATGCCTGGGCAGGCAACTCAACGTTCAAGTTACCGGAACGCATTGCGAGTACATCTCCCTCGCGCGCCAATTCACCATCAATCAAATTCATCTCCGGCGATCCAATAAAGGCCGCCACGAAGGCGTTCGCGGGCCGGTCATAGAGATCGAGGGGCCTTCCGGCTTGCTGGATAAATCCGTCCCGCATGATCACAATCCGATCGCCCAGCGTCATGGCTTCGACCTGTGGTTTGCCCCCTGAAAAGTGGTCCTCCCTGAAGTAGGCTATTGAGCCGTAGGAGGACGTTGGAATGCCCCAGAAGAAGCACAAACCCGAAGAGATCGTGGCGAAGCTGCGCCAAGTCGATGTTCTGTTGTCGCAAGGTCGTTCTGTCGGAGAAGCGGTCCGTTTGATCGGCGTGACGCAGTTTACGTATTACCGGTGGCGCAAGGAGTTCGGTGGCCTGAAGGGTGACCAGGTGAAGCGGCTGAAGGAGCTCGAGAAAGAGAATGACCGGCTGCGCAAGGCGGTCTCGGACCTGACACTCGAGAAGCTGATCCTGAAAGAGGCTGCTTCGGGAAACTTCTGAGCCCCGCTCGCCGTCGCCGTTGCGTCGATCGTGTCATGGCGAAGTTCTCCGTCTCGGAGCGGTTTGCCTGCAAGGTTCTCGGCCAGCATCGTTCGACCCAGCGCAAAAAGCCGCAAGGCCGGCCCGATGAAGAGGCGTTGACCTCCGACATCATCCGGCTCGCTTCCCGCTATGGCCGTTATGGCTATCGCAGGATCACGGCGATGCTGCGGTCTGAAGGCTGGACGGTGAACGCCAAGCGTGTCGAACGGATCTGGCGGCGGGAGGGGCTGAAGGTTCCCCAGAAGCAACCGAAGAAGGGGCGGCTCTGGTTGAATGACGGATCGTGCATCCGGCTTCGACCCGAGCATCCAAACCATGTCTGGTCCTATGACTTCGTCGAGGGTCGGACCCACGATGGCAGGAGATTCCGCATGCTCAACATCATCGACGAGTTCACCAGGGAATGCCTTGCAATCCGCATCGATCGCAAGCTCAACTCGACCGACGTCATCGACGCCCTGTCGGACCTGTTCATCCTGCGTGGTGTGCCCGGCCATGTCCGTTCCGACAACGGCCCGGAGTTCATCGCCAAGGCTGTACGGGAGTGGATCGTAGCCGTCGGCGCAAAGACAGCGTTCATCGAACCTGGAAGCCCTTGGGAGAACGGCTACTGCGAGAGCTTCAACTCGAAGCTCCGCGACGAACTGCTCGACGGTGAGATCTTCTACAGCCTCGCCGAGGCCAAGATCATCATCGAAGCCTGGCGGCGGTACTACAACACCGAGAGGCCACACTCGTCGCTTGGATACAAGCCACCGGCACCCGAGGCCATCATCTGGCCTGCGCCAGCAAGCGGAGCAGCACCGTCATCTGCCCAGGCAATAGCCCCAAGGCCGATCATGAACTAAGATTGAAACCGGACCACCCTATGGGGTCAGGCCAAGAGCGTAGTTCTGAAACACCATCGCAATGTTGCGATCTTTTGGTGGAAGCGCGGTGACGTCCTTTCCGCCGATCAGAATCTTGCCCGAGGTAACGTCATCGAGCCCCGCCAGCATGCGCAGCGTCGTGGACTTGCCGCAACCTGACGGTCCGACGAAAACGACCAACTCGCCATCGGCGATGTCCAGAGAAAAGTCCTGGACCGCCCACGGCCCTCGATCTCCACCAAAGGATTTCGCGACATTCTGGAGAGTTACTCGAGCCATTCGGCAGGACCCCGCTTCACGTTCTTCCCGGTTTCATTTTTTAATTGGATAAACCAATTTGGTATGACCGTAAGTTGTTCATGGTGAGATGTCAAGCTTCGCCACATTGAGACAACGTTCCTAGCGCCGCGTCTCCAGCGCGACAAAGCACCGACCACCTCCATCATTCATCGTCCCAGTGTGGTTTGACCATTTTGGTGTGTCCAATTACACTGACGCAAGCCGCGCGGGTCGTGTGGCTATTCGACGCGCAAATGTCAGGGAAGTGTGATGGCTGGACCGTTGGTGGGTTACCGAGTGCTCGATCTTTCAAGAATTCTCGCTGGGCCCTGGCTGGGACAGTTGCTGTCCGATCTCGGAGCTGAGGTCTGGAAGATCGAACGTCCAGGAACGGGCGACGATACGCGGCAATGGGGCCCACCCTTTCTGCGGAAAGACGGCGGAGTCGACACGACCGAAAGCGCGTATTTCCTGAGTGCTAATCGCGGCAAGCATTCGATATGCGTCGATATATCGACTGAGGAGGGGAGCGCCATTGTTCGCGCGCTTGCCCAGCAGGCTGATCTCGTGATCGAGAACTACAAGGTTGGCGACATGGCGCGTTACGGCCTTGACTACGAGTCACTCAAAAAACTGAAGCCTGACATTATCTACTGCTCGATCACCGGCTACGGCCAGACCGGCCCGATGAAAGATGTAGCAGGATACGATATGGCTATTCAGGCTATAGGCGGCCTGATGAGTATTACCGGAGAGAGTGACGACAGACCCGGCGGAGGCCCTCAGAAGGTCGGAGTTCCGATCGTCGATATTCTCACAGGTATGTATAGCGCGACGGGTGTCATCTCCGCGTTACTGCATCGCGAGCGTACCGGGGAAGGACAGCACATCGACATGGCACTGCTGGATGTCCAGGTCGCCGTTCTTGCCAACCAGAACTTGAACTTCCTCACAACCGGCGTGCCTCCCAAGCGATACGGCAACGCGCATCCAAATATCGTCCCCTATCAAGTCTTCAAGACAAGGGATGGCTCGTTCGTGCTCGCTGTCGGCAACGACCAGCAGTTCCGGAAATTCTGTGCTGCTGCTGGTCTGGCAGAATTGGCGACCGATGGTCGCTTCGTCACGAACACGGATCGGCTCAAAAATCGTGACCAACTTATACCCCTACTGGATGACCATCTGGTACGGGAGACGACCCAGTATTGGATTTCTATTCTGGAGCCCGTGGGGGTCCCTTGTGCGCCTATCAATCGACTGGATGAGGTGTTTGCTCACCCACAAGTGATCCATCGGGAGATGCAGATCAAGCTTCCCCACTCTGCCGGCACAACAGCCCCTCTCGTTGCAAACCCGATCAAGTTTTCCGGGACGAAGATAGAATATACAAAAAGCCCGCCACGACGAGGCGAAGATACGGCGTACATTCTCAAATCCGTACTGAAGTACGACTCGGCAGCAATTCAAAATCTAAATGAGCGGCAGATTATCGATATTGGAACCTCCTGAGCGCGGTTAGGGGCCCAGAGCCCATATCGCGCGTTGGACCATCGCCTTTTCTGGCTGGACAGCGGATTCGGGAGCTAGCAGCAGAACGAGGCATCCTGCGCTGAAAAGCAGGATTGCAATTCTCCAGGATGGAAACATGAGATGACCTCTCCATTGACGGCCAATCTCTGGTCACTATAAATGGTCCTACCAGATTGGTAGGATAGACTAGGGTTCGGAAGTGCCTTTTGCAAGTCTCAAACCGCAATCTGGACTTGGCGGTTTTGGTCGTTGCACGAACAAGCCGTTCGCCGGCTTTGACAAAAATAGGGGATGGAAATGAAGCTCTCGGGATATGATTATGTCATCGTCGGCGCAGGATCGGCAGGGTGCGTGCTTGCCGCACGATTGAGCGAAGATCCCAACGTGAAGGTGTTGCTGCTTGAGGCTGGATCTCCTGCTTCTTCAATCTTTGTTCATATGCCCGCAGGCATTCGCGTGCTCTATACGAGTCCAAAACACAACTGGCAGTTTTGGACTGAACCTCAATCCGGACTAAATAACCGCAAAATCTACATTCCCCGCGGCAAGGTTGTGGGAGGATCATCTGCCATCAACTCTATGATAGCGATCCGGGGAAACCCCGCAGATTACGATGCGTGGGCGGCGCAGGGCCTGCCGGAATGGGGATACGAAAGCCTTCGCCCCTATTTGAGGAAGATCGAGGACGCCAGCGGAGTTACGTCCCAGCACAATCAAGACAGAGGCTATTCTGGTCCTATCCGCTTGTCTTACGGCACCTTGCAACATCCAATCTCGAAAGCCTTCATTGAAAGCGCCAAGTCAGCCGGCCTGCCCGAGAACAACGGATTCAATGGCCCATCTCAGATCGGCGCGGGCTTCTACGAACTCACCATCGCGGATGGCAAACGCTCCGGAGCATTCAAGTTTCTCGATCAAGGAAAGGGGCGGAGCAATCTGACCATCATGGCCAACTGCCAGGTTCGGAGGCTGGCGTTGGAGGGTACGCGCGTTCGGGGCGTCGTGATTGAGAAAGGCGGACGTGAGGTAATCATCCCCGCGGAGCGCGAGGTATTGCTGACGTCCGGCGCGATCTGCTCACCACAATTGTTGATGCTGTCGGGAATTGGACCCGCCGAACATCTGCGATCGCTCGGCATCAAGCCCGTGATCGATTCCGCAGGCGTCGGCAGCAACTTGCAGGATCACCTCGATTGCGCAATCCGGCTGGAGGCATCCCAACCCATCACACTGACTCCGTATCTCGGATTAATCCGAGGTGGCTTAGCGGGCGCGCGATATATGTTCCGCGGCACGGGTCCCGCCACCTCCCAAGGCGTTGAAGCTGGAGCGTTCTGGGGTCCCGATAAACATTCGCAGTGGCCCGAGTGGCAGGCTCATCTCATCGTCGCGCTTCGAAATCCGCCGCCGGGCGAGCGTGTACCGCACGGCTTTGGCATTCGCGTTTGCCAGCTTCGTCCGAAAAGCCGCGGAACATTGCGACTGCGTTCGGCAAATCCGTTGGACATGCCCGCTATCGATCCACGCTTTCTGTCGGACGAGAGCGATTTCGTCAGCATGCAAGAGGGCGTTAGACAGATGTGCGATATTATCGATCAGCCTGCGCTCCAAAAGCTCATTAAGCGGAAGCTCGATCCCGATGCCTTTAAGAGCCCGGAGTCGCGCAAGAAGTGGATACGAGCACGCGCAGAAACGATCTACCACCCCGTCGGAACCTGCCGTATGGGCGAAGATCGCGACGCCGTCGTCGATGGCAAGCTGCGGGTTCGAGGCGTCGACAATCTACGCGTTATCGATGGCTCACTTATGCCGACCGTGATTAGCGGAAACACCAATCTGCCGATTATGGCTATGGCGGAGAAAGCTGCAGAGTTGATTGCGGGGAAGTGACCCAATGTTCTCTCCTCAATGGCAGGAACAGTCTGAAACCTTGCCTTTCATCACACAGGCTATCACTTGATTTCCCGTGATCCCGCTCGTCGTCGGCGGTCTGACGCGAAGGCGTCAGTAAATGGCAGCAAGCGCCGAAGTGCGCCCTCCCTAGACTGCCCGAGGTCCGATGACG
>DASRSQ010000370.1:0-8464 GCA_035656475.1 Gemmataceae bacterium
AAGGCATTTTCTCGTTCGCCTGGGCTACCCGATGGTTCGCCGGACTCAGAAGCGGTTTGGGCGGGAATCATCGGCAGCGATGCTGCGAGCGGTTGGCTCCGTAGCATCTGTAAAATGATCTTCGGAGCGACCTGAATGCCAAGGATATCCGCACGATCTCGATGCGAAGCGCCGAGAAGATCGAGAATGTCTTCGACCAGGCGAAGTGACGCCACCACATGCGATTGCTCCGTTTCGCGGCGAAGTCTACAATGGCATCGGTGCTTTGGAGTTCGGTGGCTTGACACCTTTTTTGCATTTCTTTTCATTTTGGAATGTCCAAAAAAGAAGGACTGCGAAAGCGTGCCAAGCGACCGCACTCCAAAAATATGCAGGAGTGCAATCGATGCGTTTGTTGATGCCCATGCTTCTCGCCTTCGCCCTCGTCGGTCCCGCCTGTGCCCAGGATGCAGTCAAGATCGGTGCAGCCGTCGGCAAGCTCAAGTTCACTGACATTCGCGGCCTGCCTCGGTCGCTCGACGACTTCGGCAAGAAGAAGGCGTACGTGCTCGTATTCACGAACACAAGTTGTCCGCTCGTCAAACGCTATCTGCCGACGTTGCAAGCCCTCGACAGGGAATATCGCGACAAGGGGGTCCAGTTCATCGCCGTCAACTCGGTCCAGGAGGATTCGCTGGTCGCGATGGCGACGCAGGCGGTGCAACATGACATGGAGCTGCCATTCGTCAAAGATTTCGACGGCTCATGTGCCAAGGTACTCGGCATCAAGCGAACGCCCGAGGCCGTGATCCTCGACGCGGATCGCAAGATCCGCTATCGCGGCCGGATCGACGATCAATATCGGCTGGGCGGCGTGCGGAAGGAGCCGACGAGCCGCGATCTGCAGGCGGCGCTCGACGCGGTGCTGGCGGGCAAGGAGGTTGCGACGCCCGAGACGAACGTTGATGGTTGTCCGATCACATTTACCAGGGAGCGCAAGCCGCGCGACGTGAACTTCGCGGAGCATGTCGCGCCGATTTTGCAGAAGCATTGCTGGTCGTGCCATCAACCGGGCGGATCGGGGCCGTTCGCGCTGACGACGTACAAGCAGGCGTCATTGCGGGCGGAGATGATCGCGGAGGTGACGCGCGAGCAGCGGATGCCGCCGTGGTTTGCGAGCCACGAGTTCGGGCCGTTCGTCAATCGCCGTGGCCTGTCGGACGAGGAACGTGAGACCATCGCCGACTGGGCGCGCATCGGCGCCCCGCAAGGGGATGCGAAGAAATCGCCGGCGCCGCCGAAGGAGCCCGCGAGCAAGTGGCGCATCGGCGAGCCGGACATCGTGTTGAACACCGGCGTCTTCGAGCTGCCTGCTCAAGGCGACATCGCGTACAAGTACACCATTTTGCCACACGTCTTCACCGAGGACACGTGGGTGCAGTTCGTGCAGATTCTGCCTGACAACCCGCGGTCGGTGCATCATTGCAACATGGTTTTCGCCAACCTCATCGAAGGCTTCACCGAGAAAAACTTCATCACCGGCCAGGTCCCCGGCGGCGAACCGATGGCACTCGACGACGGCACCGCCTTCCTGATCCCACGCGGCTCCGCGCTCGGACTCGAAATGCACTACGTCGCTACCGGGAAACCCGAGAAATGCAAGATCTCCATCGGCCTGCGTTTCCCGCGCGTCGATGTCCAGAACCGCCTGCGGCTCCTGCGTCTGTCCGATCGCCGCTTCGCAATCCCGCCCGGCGCGTCGGCACACAGAGTCGCCGTCAAGCGCACGCTCGACTGCGATGCCATCGGCGTCGGCCTTTTCTCGCACATGCACGTCCGCGGCAAGGACATGACCTTCAAGGCGACCGCCCCCGACGGCAAGACCGACACGCTGCTCGTCATCCCCAACTACAGCTTCTCCTGGCAAATTCCCTATCGCTGGGAGTCCGGCAAGCAGCGATTTGCAAAGGGGACGCGCTTCGACTGCATTGCCCACTTCGACAATTCGCCATTCAACCCGTACAATCCCGACCCGCTCGCCACCGTCCGCTTCGGCCTGCAGACGCATCATGAGATGATGTACGGCTTCTTCTTCTACACCGACGCCAACGAGCGCCTCGGCATCCGCATCGATCCGAAGACTGGAGCGGAACGGAAGAAGGCCGCCCCGTGATCGTCAATTTCGGCGGCAACGTTCGCTTCACGCCGCGCCAGGTTTACGTGCCGAAGACAGAGGCGGAGATCCTCGACATCCTCGATCGGCACGCGCGTAGCAAGGTGCGCGTCGTGGCGTCGTTGCATTCGTGGAGTCCGCTCGTTGTCTCGGATGACGCCGTCATCGACATGCGGCACTTCGACGGCGTTGCCATCGAGACCGACGCCGATGGCGCGACCTGGGCGACCGTCGGCGGCGGTTGCCAGATCAAGCACTTGCTTGACAAGCTGCACCGCCTCGGCGACGTGACGATGCCCTCGATCGGGCTCATCACCGAGCAGACGATCGCCGGCGCCATCTCCACCGCGACGCATGGGTCCGGTCGCCATTCCCTGTCCAACTACATCGATGAGGTGCGCGTCGCCGCCTACGATCCCGATACGGGCAAGGCACACGTCTTTGCTTGGAACGCTGGCCCTCAACTACAAGCGGCGCGCTGTGCCCTGGGCTGCATGGGGGTCATTCTGTCGGTGCGATTCCGCTGTGTGCCGAAGTATGATGTCGCCGAGACGATCGTGGCGTGCGCGAGCATTGACGAGGCGTTGGCCGGCGAAGCCGAATATCCGCTTCAGCAGTTCTACCTGGTGCCGCACCTGTGGTCGTGGTTCGCCCAGCGCCGCGTGGCGATGCCGACGCCGCGCGCCAAGCGATCGTTCGGAGCGAAGCTCTATCGGGCGTGGTGGTACAGCAATATCGACGTCGGCCTACATCTAGTCATCAAGTCGCTGATGTGCGTCCTCAAGAGTCCGGCGCTCATGCGTTTCTTCTATCGCCGGCTGCTGTCGAGGCTCATCATCAAGAATCGCACGGTGATCGACGAAAGCCAGCGGATGCTGACGATGCAGCACGCGCTATTCAAGCATCTGGAGACCGAGATCTTTGTGCCCGCCCGCCACGTGCGCGCCGCGGCGGCGTTCGTGCAAGGCTTCCTGCAAGCATTCGACGGCGGCGACTTATCGGCGATCGCGGCGGACCTAGAACGCATCGGCATGCGCGCGGAACTCGAATCGTTGCGTGGCAGCTTCACGCATCATTACGCCGTCACATTTCGGCGCGTACTGGCAGATGATGCGTTGATTGCGACGAGCGCGCCGCTGGATCGGGAGGGCGAGGCTCCTGCCGAGCCGTTGGCGCGCGATCGCTGGTCTTCATCTGCTGGTACTGAAACTACCGGCTCGGCAGGAGCCTCGCCCTCCCACGTTGAAGTACGAGAGGCCTGGTATGCGATCAGCTTCATCACCTATGTCGAGCCGCGCGATGCGTTCTTCGCGATGGCGTCGTTTCTCGCACGCACCATGGCGGTCCTTTTCCAGGCTCGGCCGCACTGGGGCAAGCACTTCCCGCTCACGCATGCCGACGTCGAGCGTTTGTATCCACGCCTGTACGAATTCTGCACGCTATGCCGGCGCGTCGATCCACATGGCGTGTTTCGTAACGAGTTCGTGGAGCGCGTGGTGTTCGGCGATGCGAAGTGATCAGGCTTGCTTCTCAATCAGCGTCTGCGATTTGATGATCGTGTTCTCGTCCGGAAACGTGTGGAACGTCGACACCATCAGGCAATTCGGGCGTGCGTCGGCAATGACGAAGCCGAGCGGCGAGACCGCGAGGCGATGGTTGGGCTGGAAATTGTGCAGGAAGCCGCGCTTCGCGCCGTCGGCGAGGATCTCGTCGTGCACGTGCAAGAAAATCTCCTCCGGCACCGTCTCGACCTGAAAGCTCGTCTGATAAAGGATGTTGTTGCAGCACTGGAATCGGCCCGAGTGCTCACCGCGCATCGCGTAACGGAGGAAGCGTCGCCGCTCGGAGAACGCCTGGTCGGCGTCGGCGACTTCGGTCAGCAATACATCGTCGTTTTCGAAGGTCAGGACGTGGCCAGTGCGGGTAATCCAGATGCGGGCGTGATAGGTTTCGCGTTCAATTTTGCGCACGGCCAGAATGTCGAACAGCTCCGGATGCAGCGGTTTGCCGAACAGTTGAAAGACCAGGTCCGCCACACGCGGTCTGCACAGGAACGTATTCATGACGACACGCGAAACCTCTTTCTTGCGACGTTGATCGCCAGCAACGATTGGGATTATAGCAACGCCCCTGTACGCCACAATGCGAATTGGACGGGCTCGCGAAATCGCCTTGACAGGGCACTTGACAAGACGGTCTGATTGTTTTTCTTTGCCAGTTCGAAGGTTGAACCGATAGCATGAGCGCGGAAAGTGATGGCCACACGAGGTGCCGAATTGAAACGAACTGCGAAACTGCCGAGTCATCTGCGCCGGCTTTTCTGGGAGTATGACTTCGCGCGTCTGAGTTGGCGGACCGACCGCGATTTGATCATGGGCCGAATTCTCGCCGAGGGCCACTGGGAAGCAATACGCTGGCTGCGTCGGAAAGTATCTGCAGAGGACCTGCGCGATTGGATCATCGCGTGCCGGGGCCGCGGCTTGGACCCGCGCCGGCTTCGCTTCTTTGAGCTGATCTTCGATTTGCCGCACAGGCAGGTGAATGCCTGGCTTGCCGACCCGAGCCGACGCGTCTGGGAGGGGCGATAACATGGCCTGGCATCTGGAGGTGCTCGGTCGTCGTCAGCAACGCGTGCTTGCCCGCATCGGCCCACTACTGTCCGAGCGCGGCTTCTATCTTGCAGGTGGGACAGCTGTGGCCTTACGTCTGGGGCACCGTCATTCTGTGGATTTTGACTGGTTTATCACGGACGGGCTTGCCTCGCCTTTGGGACTGGCCGAAGAATTGCGCGGACTGGACGTGCCATTTGAGACAGACGAAGTCGCACCGGGAACGTTGCACGGTAGGGTGTCCGGCGTGAATGTCAGTTTCCTGCGCTATCGCTATCCGATGTTGACGGAACCTGATACCTGGCGGCAAACCAGAATCGCCGGCCGCGCTGATCTGGCAGCCATGAAACTGTCGGCCATCGCGCAGCGCGGCGCCAAGAAGGATTTTGTCGATATCTATGGCCTGGGAAAACGATCATCGCTCCGACAAATGTTGCAGTGGTATCAGCATAAACATGGCGTACAAGATATGACGCACATGCTGTGCAGTCTGGCGTATTTCGATGATGCCGAGCGCGAACGAATGCCGACGATGTTTTGGCAAGTGACATGGCCGACAATCAAGGATACAATTCGAAAGAAGTTGCAGAAACTATCTGACTGAGCTGGCGTAGCTACCATGACCACACCAACTTCGATAACCCGCCGCACCCTGCTACAAATCGGCGCCGCCGGCGTCCTCGGCGCCCGGCTCGCGCCGCTGCTCGACGCCACGCCGCCGCCGCGGCGAGCGCGGGCGAAGTCGGTCATCTTCCTCCATCAATACGGTGGCCCGAGCCATCTCGACTCCTTCGACATGAAGCCTGATACGCCGCCGGAGTTTCGCGGCATCTATCGGCCCATCCAGACGTCGGCCCCGGGCATCCGCGTCTGCGAGATGTTGCCGCACATGGCGGCGCACATGGACAAGGTCACCCTCGTGCGCACCGTTCGCCACGAGATGCGCAATCACAACTCCGCGGGCTACTACAGCCTCACCGGCTATGCGCCGCCGACCGATGACCAGCGCCTGCGCGATTCGCGCGAGCTGTTCCCCGCCTACGGCTCCGTCGTCGATCGCTTCGCGCCATCGACCAACGGCACGCCAACCTTCGTCTCATATCCGTACACCATTGCCGACGGCTCGATAACGCCGGGGCAGCACGCGAGCTTTCTCGGACAGACGTACGATCCCTTCTTCATCCAGGAAGATCCGAACGGCGACGATTTCCGCTTGCCCGAGCTCAGCCTGCCTGCCGGTATCACACGCGAACGGCTGCAGAATCGACGCGAGGTGACGAACCTCATCGACCGCTCGACCGAGATCCTCGAAATGTCCGCTCGAGCCCGGGGCATCGACGCGCATCACCAGCGTGCCCTGACGATGCTCACGAGCCCATCGTTTCGCCGGGCGTTCGACCTGTCGAGCGAGCCCGCCAACACGCGCGAACGCTATGGCCGCACGACGTACGGCCAGGGGTGCTTGCTGGCGCGTCGGCTTGTCGAGGTTGGCGTCAAGTTCGTGACGGTCTATTTCGCGGCCTCGATTGGCGGGCAGTCGAAAACCTCGGGCGGCTGGGACACGCACGGCTTCAACAACGTGCCGATGTATCCGATCCTCAACGATTACCTGTTGCCGGTTGCGGACCAGACGCTGCCAACGCTGATCGAAGATTTGCACCTGCGCGGCATGCTGGACGACACACTGTTGGTCTGGGCCGGCGAGTTTGGCCGCAGTCCGCGCATCAACAACATCGCCGGGCGCGATCACTGGCCGCAGTGCTACACGGTGCTTTTGGCTGGCGGGGGCGTCCGCGCGGGGCATGTCCACGGCGTCAGCGATCGCGTCGGCGCCTATCCTTCACGCGACCCGGTGCGGCCCGAGGACCTGTCGGCGACCATGTTCCACCTGCTCGGTATCGATCCGCACGCCGAGGTGCGCGATGCCCTCAATCGCCCCCTGCCGCTCAGCGGCGGCAGCGTCATCGATGGGATTTTACGGTGATACGATGATTGTGCTCTCGTATTGATGCTGCTCCTGATCACGTCTTGTTCCTCGTTATGCTCGGCCGCTCGCCCCCGATCTACTTATTCGTAAGGCGGCCCAATTTTGACCTGCAAGCCCAGAAAGTAAAAAATCCGAGAAATTTTTGAGAGAAAAAGGGAACATTTTGCGCCGCAGCGCGTCTATGACATCTAGTTGCAGTCTTATGACATCTAAGAGTATCCGCCGCCTTCCAGGGCTGAGGACACGCGAACTAATATGGGGAATTCCAGGATGAATCGCTCAAAACTGATGCTGGCTTCTGTGGTTCTGCTTTTTGGCTGTGTGGCGCAGGCAAACGCCAGCATCATCGTGGACCAGCAACAACTTTCCAGCTCAGCCTATATGGCGGGGTTCGGCCAAACAGACCTGGCTCAGTCCTTTCAGCAAAGTCTGGGCAATATCACCGGGGCTGCCATCGGGCTCGAAAACAGCAACAGTGCCCCTGGAACCGGTGATATTACCATCTCCCTTTACGACGCGCTGCCAAATGCTGGCGGTCACCTGCTTGCGAGCGGGACCGCCTTCGGAGTCACTGCGGGAGCCCAAGGGCAGCTGGTGTCTGTGAATTTTGGGGGTCCCATTCCTATTACGCCTAACACTACCTATTTTCTCGTTTTCACATCTACCAATAGCTCTATGGGACTCGCGGGCGACGTAAGCAATCCCTATCCTCTGGGGAATGTGTATGCAAATCCTGGTTACCAAAGCTTTACAGGTTTTGACTACACCTTTCAAACATTTGCTGACGATAGCACCGCGGCTGCCGTCCCTGAGCCCGCCAGCCTCGTCGCATTCATCGTGCTTGCCCTTGGTGGCGGCTTTTACAGCATGCGGCGGCGGACTGCTGCGTGAACTGTGGCAATCCGTCGGTCCCTATATGGCGTCTTGCCCTGTCTCGACAGCGCGCTGATGCCTGTGGCAAATCCTGGACTCATCCCTTCTCCCAGACATTTTGACCCGAGCGAATCGCGGTCTCGAACTCACGGAAGTAGCTGGGCGAGCAGCCGGTGGCGCGCTTGAACATCCGGCTAAAGTAGAGCTCGTCGTCAAATCCCACTTCCGCGGCAACTTGCTTGATCGGCTTGAGGGTGTGTAGCAAGTCCCATTTTGCCTGGTTGAGAATGCGTTCGCGGATTAGCTCGGTCAATGTCTTGTGCAGATGCGTCTTGACGAGCTTGCCGAGCGATTTGGGCGCGAGGTGAAGCCGTTTGGCGTAGAAGCTGGGACTATGCTCGGCGCGATAGTTCGCCTCCAGCAGCTTCTTGAGTTCGTCCAGCACCACGGGCTTCGTCGGCGCCGCGCTGGTGACGACGCCTTGCTGTTCATGTTTGAGGCGCGTCGCCTGCACGAGGAAAATCTTGAGATAGGACAGGAGCGCCTCGGAATGGGCGACGCCGGCTTCCGCAAGTTCGCGTCGCATCTGCTCGATCAGAATGCGAAACTCGGCTTCGCGCGTCGCATCGACATGGATCATCGGCGTGCCGTAGATGTCGTTGAAGAGCACGCCCTGACAGCCGACCTCCGCATGATGCGTCTCGATGCACAGGAAGTTGGCGTGGAACTGCAAGAGCACGCCGGCGATCGGTGCGATCAGTCCCCCCTCTGGGAGAGGGGCCGGGGGTGAGGGCGGATGCGCACGGATTCTGGAAGTTTGGCCCTCACCCCCAACCCCTCTCC
>DASRSQ010000371.1:0-4621 GCA_035656475.1 Gemmataceae bacterium
GTGATGACGAAGCCGGTGAGCATGAGGCCGGTGATGGCGACGACAAACTTGGCGCCGACGCTTGATGTCAGCATCGGCATGACCCAGGCAAGCGTACCGGAGCCGGAAGGGAGCGAATTGGTTGGGCGTTCGCGTTTAGAAGGAGCAGTGCTCGACATTGGCTTGGTTCTTCTACTTGGCGGCGGGTAACGTCTATTTTCATTCTAAGACGCGAGGCATCAGAAACAAGATGCGTGCGTTTCGAACAGGTGCGGGAGCCCGGCGGAACTTTAGCGGCACGCGCGGATAAATGCGAGAAACTGCGCAAGATTTGCGGGCTTTACGGGAAGTGTCGATCGTGCGGCGCGTTGCGCCAATAGCGGAAGCAATCGTCGCGCCACCTTGTCAATTTCACCCGCTTCAGCTTCCGATGATGGTTCCGAGCGTACCTCATCCCTGATCTACTCCACATCGATTGGCCCCCCGGACTGCGGTCCGGGCACCATACGCAGTTTCATCCTACGAGAAGATTCGTACCCACGGGGTGCATGATGCGCAATGCGTTGTTGGCCTTGTTGACCTTGCCTGCCGTGGCCTCGCTCGCCTTCGCCCAGTATTATCCAGCGGCGGGCAATCCTTACTACGGCCAGATTGCCGCGCAGCCGATCCAGCGCATGCAATATCCGTACGGCGCCTACAACTACGCGCCGCCGTTCCGCTATCCGGTTCCGCCCAACGCATACGGATACAACAACGGCTACGGCGTTAACTACTACTACGTGCAGAACCCGTATGCCAATTACAGTCCCGCGCAGCAGGGGCCGGCCGCTCCGGCGCCAGTGACGCCCGCCTGGCCAGAACCGGTGCAAAACGCGCCGCCGTTGCCCCCCGCGGATGACGATGGCGGCGATCCCGAGGTTGACCCGGCGCCCATGCCTCGCGGCGCCGGCATCAGCTTTCACCGACCGACCTGCGAATGCTTCTGGCTCAGCGCCGGCTACACGGCCATGCTCATGCGCCCCATGCACATGAACGGCCCGCTCGCCACCACAGGCTCCGTCGGCGACCCCGTCCCCGGCGCTCTCGGCCAGCCTAACACCCGAGCCCTCTTCGGCGACAAGAGCATCGATTTCGGTCTGTTCTCCGGCATCCGCGCCGAACTCGGCGTCTTCCTCGACCGCGAGAACCGCTTCTCGCTCGATGTCGCCGGCTTCTACATGTTCGCCAACAATCAGGGTTTCTTCGCCGGCTCGGACCAGAACGGCAATACACTATTGAGCCGACCGTACTTCAATGTCGCCGACGGCTTCTTCAACCAATATCGCCTCGCGAACTCGCAGGCCGGCCTACTGACCGGAACCATTGCCGCCGACTTCAAGTCACAGATTTCCGGGCTTGAATTCAACTCGCGCCTGCACAGCTACATTCAGGATCGCTATCACGGCGACCTGCTCGCCGGCTTCCGCTACGTCCGCCTGAGCGAGAGCATGGTTGTGCGCGAGCAGATCAGTCCACTGCCCGGCACTACCATCCCGTTCGCCGGTACCGCCTTCAACAATCCCGACTTCGTCACCAATCAGGACAACTTCCGCACCGTCAACCAGTTCGTCGGCCCGCAGTTCGGCGCCCGCATTAGCTGGGAAGAACGCTGGTTCACGCTCAATGGCTTCGTCAAGGTCGGCGTCGGCGCCACCCTCGAACGCACCGACATCAATGGCTCCACCAGCCTGGTCTCCGGCAACGGCGCCGTCACCGCCAACGGCGGCGTCCTCGCCCTCCCCTCCAACAGTGGCGGCTTCAACCGAGCCGTCTTCGGCGTTCTCCCGGAGTTCGGCTTCGACCTCGGCGTCAACGTCACCCAGAACGTTCGCGTCAAATTCGGCTACTCCCTCCTCTACTGGAACCACGTCGTCCGTCCTGGCTCGCAGTACGACACCGCCCTCAATCCCGGCCAAATCAACAGCAGCTTCTTCTACAACAACACCACGGGGCCCGCCTCGCCGGCGCATCGCTTCAACGAAGAAGTCTTCTGGATCAACTCGTTTAATCTGGGCATGGAAATTCACTATTGAGAAGGCTCGAAATCCGAAATCCGAATTTCGAAATCCGAAACAAATCCGAATTCGGATTTGCATCCCCGCGGAGGTGCTGTAGATTTAGCCCAACCAACGCCCCACTAGAGATCCTGCCATGCGACACCTCATTGCCATCTGCTGCGGATTGCTCCTTCCCCTCGCCGCCTCGGCGCAAGCATTGCCGGGGACCAAGCTGCTCGAAACCAAGGGCGATCTTGCTCGCATCATGGTTGACGGCATCGATCGCTATCTGACCAAGGCGACCGCGCAGGCCGCCAAGGATCGCCCCAAATACTGGAAGCCTGATTTCAGCTCGAGCGATGCCTTCGACGCATCGGTCGAGCCCAACCGCCAACGCTTTCGCAAGATGATCGGCCTCGTCGACCAGCGCATTTCTCCCGTAAAGATGACGAAGATCGCGACCGTCAAGCAAGGCTCCCTGGTCGCGGAAACCAAATACTACAAGGTCTACGCGGTACGCTGGCCGGTCCTCCCCGGCGTCAACGCGGAGGGCCTGCTGCTCGAACCGACCGGCAAGCCGAAGGCGTGCGCCGTCGCGATTCCGGACGCTGACTGGACGCCGGAGCAGCTCGTCGGCGTCGCGCCCGGGGTGCCAAAGGAATCGCAATACGCCCGTCGGCTGGCCCAGGACGGCTATCGCGTCCTGGTGCCAACATTGATCAATCGCGCCGCCGACTACTCCGGCAGCGCCCAGGTGGGCCGATTTACCAACCAACCGCACCGCGAATTCGTCTATCGCATGGCCTACGAGATGGGCCGACACATCATCGGCTACGAGGTGCAGAAGGTCCTCGCCTCCGTCGACTGGTTCGAGAAGTCGAACCCGAAGACGCCAATCGAGGTTTGGGGCTACGGCGAAGGCGGCCTGCTCGCGCTTTACAGTGCCGCGCTCGACCCGCGTATCAAGGACACCTACATCAGCGGCTACGTCAACAATCGCGATAACCTGTACGACGAGCCGATCTATCGCAACGTCTTTGGCCTGCTCAAGGAGTTCGGCGACGCCGAATTGCTGATGCTGGCCGGCGCCCCCAATGGAGCGCGGCGCGTGAACGTCGAATACGCGCGTGAGCCGGCCATCAAGGGCCCGCCCGCGCCGCCGAAGGGGGCGGGCGGCGGCGCTGCGCCCGGCAAGCTCGACTTTGCCAATCCCACAACGGTCGGCCTCGAGGTGCAACGTTTCCGCAAGCTGACCAATTTCGCCGGCAAGACCGCGTCGACCACCGAGCGAAAGCCGTTCGCCGACCTGCTCGATCCGTCCGTTGACGCCGCGAGCCTCAAGCGCAACGAGGAACGCAAGGGCCGTGAGACGGAGCCGATGGAGCTGCGCCTCGATCACAATCCGCAGGCCCGCCAACAGCGACAGTTCCACGAGCTCGTCGACTTCACGCAGAATCAGCTCGGCCCGTCCAAGATCAAACGCCAGGCGAATACCTGGGCGAAGCTGAACGCGTCGAACCTCGATGCCCTCAAGAAGTCGCAGGAGCAAGTGCGCAAGCAGTTCCACGAGGACATCATCGGCAAGCTGCCTGACTCGAAGGTCCCGCTCAATCCGCGTACGCGTCTCAAGTACGAGACGCCCAAGTGGAAGGGCTACGAGGTCGTGCTCGATCTCAACGATGAGGTTATCTGCTACGGCATCCTGCTCGTGCCCAACGACATCAAGCCCGGTGAAAAGCGGCCGGTCGTCGTCTGCCAGCACGGGCTCGAGGGGCGGCCGACCGATGTGTGCGAGCCGAAGTTCAAGACGCAATACTACAACTCGTTCGGCGCCCAGCTCGCCGACCGCGGCTTCGTCGTGTTCGCGCCGCAGAATCCGTACATCTTCAAAAACGACTTCCGCCAACTTGTCCGCAAGGCCAACCCGCTCGGCCTGTCGCTCTATTCGTTCATCGTCGCCCAGCACGACCGCATCCTCGACTGGCTCGTCACGCTCGACTTCGTCGATCCGCAGCGCATCGCCTACTACGGCCTGTCGTACGGCGGCAAGGTGGCAATGCGCATCCCGTCGATCCTGACGCGTTACTGCCTCTCCATCTGCTCCGGCGACTTCAACGAATGGATCTGGAAGAACATCAATCTCGAATGGGGCGGCAGCTACATGTTTACCGGCGAATACGACATGTACGAGTTCAATCTCGGCAATACCTTCAACTACGCCGAGATGGCCGCGTTAATAGCCCCTAGACCTTTCATGGTCGAACGCGGACACAGCGATGGCGTCGGCCTCGACGAGTACGTGGCGTTCGAGTACGCCAAGGTTCGCCGTTTCTACGCCCAGGCCGGCATCGCCGACCGCACCAAGATCGAATTCTTCACCGGCGGCCACGTCATCCAGGGCCGCGGCACGTTCGCGTTCCTGCATCGCCATCTGAACTGGCCGGCGCCGAAGTAAACCTATGGAGTGCGGTGGCTCGACACCGCTTTCATGCTTCAGAAACCTTGGCGCCAGTTACGCGAGGCGAAGCAGCACCACTTTTGGTTTGCTCTTGAGCGCCGAAATCAAAAATGCAAAAATGTCGTCACATTGCTTGTTCGGAAGCGCG
>DASRSQ010000372.1:0-3138 GCA_035656475.1 Gemmataceae bacterium
CGACGCATCCATTGGCGAAACGTCTCCCAACTGGAGGCCGCACATGCCCGTATTTCGCTGGCTCGCCTGTCTGACACTGTCTTTGTTCGTGCTGTCCTCGGCAAGCGCGCAGGAAAAGAAAAAGCTGTTGCGCATCGAGGATCTTTACCTGATGGAGTCGGTGAAGTCGCCGACATTGTTTCCGAAGGAGGAGAAGCTCGTCTACGAGCGCGTCTGGATCGATGCCAAGACGAAGGAGGAACGGCACGCGCTCTGGCTGGTGACGGGCAAGCGGGAGAATCGCAAGCCGCTCGAGGAGGGGGAGCCGGACGGGCGTTCGCCGGTGGTGTCGCCGGACGGTGAGTGGATTGCGTTTTTGTCGACGCGCCATGTGCCGGGCAAGTCGAAAGAGTTGCCGTTTACGCCGCCGTACTCGGATGCGAGCGTCGGGATCTGGATGTATCACGTGAAGACGGGCCAGGTCGCGTCGCTCGGCGGCATCGGCCGCGTGTGGGGCCGGGTGTTCCACGACGGCTTCTATGGCCGCGTCGCGTTTTCGCCGGACAGCAAGCGGATCGCGTTCGTCGCCGACGATGGCCGGCAGTTTCGCGAGAAGAAGGATTACGAGCCACGCGTCGAGGTGGTTGAGCCCGACCAGGGGGAAGGCTACACCGGCTACGGCCCGGCGCAGATCTACGTCGTCGACATTGGCCGCATCCCCGACGAGCGCGGCCTGTCGCCCGGCACCAAGGTTCACCGCATCACCCTCAATCCCGTCTGGTACGGTGACCCGCAATGGTCTCCCGACGGCAAGAAGCTGGTCGTTGTCGCCAACAAATCCAACGACCGCGAGTCGGTGCGCTACAGCATCAACAAGAACTTCGACCTGTATCTCATCGATGTCGAGAGCCGCAAGCAGACGCAGCTCACGACCAATCTCGGCCCGGACGTATCGCCGCGCTGGTCGCCGGATGGCAGAGAAATCGCTTATCTCAGCGTGTCAAGAAATGGGCCACACCGCGACGCCTTCACTTTGAAGGTGTTCGATATCCGCAAAAATGAATCCCGAACCATTGTCGCTGGCGGTGGCGTGTTGGATGACCGGATTCCATCCTTTCCATTGCCGGATGATTGCTGGGAAGGCTCCAAGACGCTGCGAATCAATGTCGATGCTGGCACTTCGACCCCGTACCGTCGAATCGATCTCGTTTCGGATAGTGAGGTCAAGAATAGCGGGGCGCAGCTGGAAAAACTTATCCGGCTGGTCGTTTCCACTTCGCCGGCGAACCCCGTCCTGAGCGAGCGTGCGGTAGCGAAAGGCGAGATCATCCAGTGGCAAAATGGCGATCTCCAGGTGGAAGGCATCTTCACACCACCGCCGCCCGAGAGCTTCGCCAAGCCGCCGTACAAGTTGATCGTCTATCCTCATGGCGGGCCGCACGGGCGATCCGCCAAAGGATTCGACTTCACCGTCCAGCTCTTCGCCTCGCGCGGCTACGCCGTCTTCCAACCAAACTTTCGCGGCTCGACTGGCTATGGCAAGAAGTTCATCGACGCCGATCGGCTTGATCTCGGCGGCGGCGATATGCGCGATATCCTTACCGGCATCGACAAGCTCGTGAAGGATGGCAAGGTCGATCCGAAACAGCAATTCGTGTACGGCATCAGCTACGGCGGCTTCATGACGAGCTGGCTGGTCGGCCACACCAATCAGTTCCGCGCGGCCGTCGCGCAGAACGCGGTCACCGACATGAACATGATGTACGGCCTCAGCGACCTGCAGAGCTGGACGACGTGGGAGCTGGGCGGATTGCCATGGGAGCAGCCGGAGCGCTATCGCAAGCACAGCCCGATCACGTACGCCGACAAGGTGAAGACGCCGACGCTGATCCTGCACGCTCGCAACGATCGCCGTTGCCCCTTGCCGATGGGGAAGGCGTTTCACCAGGCCTTGCTCGCGAATAATGTGAAGACGCAACTCGTGATCTATCCCGACGAGGGGCACGGCATCCGTTCGCCGCGGCATCGCGAGGACGTGTATCGCCGCGTGCTGGACTGGTTCGCGAAGCACGATTTGCACGCTTCGCCGCCGTGAGACACCCGGCTCGGCGAGCCGTGCCGCGTAAGCGGCCGGGTTACGCATCATCCGCACTCTTACGCGTCGCGGCTCGCCGGATCACGACGCCTTGCGCAGTGCTTGCGTCCGCAAGCCGTAGATGTTCAGTAAAGCATCCACATGTCCGTGCTCGCTGCGCTCGCCCAAGAAATGCGACACGTCAAAGCAATTGAGCGTGCCCGCATCGAACTGCTTCCGGATCACGGTGAGCTGCGTCGCCAGACTGGCAGCTTCATCCAGCTCGTACAGAAAACCGACTCCCGCCGCCGCGATCGTCTCGGGTGCGGCGCCGCGATTGGCGGCGAGGAGGTTGGTACCGCACGCGAGCGCCTCGATCAGTGTCAGGCCATAGGTTTCCAACACACGCGAGGGCTGCACTAGCACATGCGCGGCGGCAATCCGCGCCAGCGTCTCGGCGTGGGACAGGCGGCCAACGAAGTCGACGCTGAGCCGGCGTGCTTCCGCCAACGCTTGACAACGAGGCATGTCGGCGCCGGCGCCAATCACCGTCAACGACAAATCGGCCGGCCAGCATTCCAGCAACTCGCGCAAGCCCTTCTCCGGCTCGATGCGTCCCGCGAAGACGAATTGCAGGCGTCCACTGCGTTCGGCAACGTGCGATGCCAACGACGGCGCGGGATGCGGCAACACCGTGACCGGCAGTCCAAGCGGCCCGAGGGTTTCCGCCACGAAACGGCTCGGGCAAATCACCGTATCGATCACGCGCTGCCGATGATGCCAGCGATAGTTCCACCAATGCTGCAACAGCTTGAGCGTCGAGTAGAGCGGGCCGCGCTGGTCCCACGAGCGAGACAGCAATCCGAGCCGTCGACCGTCGATGACTTCGCGCTTGCCGGTGAACCAGTGAAACCAGGCGCCGCCGGAATTCGGGCAAGCGAGATGATAGTCATGCGCGGTCATGACGACGCGCAGCGATTGCGTGCATTTGTGTTGCGCGAGCACATTAAGAATGCCGGGGGAGAGGACGTGATAGAAGTTGTGCAAATGCACGACACTCGGTTTAAACGCAAGAAGCTTCGCTG
>DASRSQ010000373.1:0-9861 GCA_035656475.1 Gemmataceae bacterium
CGAACGACGACGGCCTGCTCGACGCCTTGCGCGGCGAGCGTGCCGCCTCGCACCAAATGTTTATGAACCTGAATAACGGCGAACTCCGGCTGTCGGCCTTGCTGAACGCGGGCAGTCCGCCCGGAGCCACTCGGAGTTTCAGCGAACGCGTGGTCGACGTTTTCCCCAACGTGATCCTGCGGCAATATCCCGAGTACTTGCGCGGCATGAACGAACAGATACGCATCTGCAAGCTCGATCCGAAAACTCGCGACGAGAAACTGCAGGACCAAGAACAGCAGGTCCGCGCCAACGGCAACATGTTAATGCGCCTGATGCTCCCCGCGATCGGCAAGGTTTCCCATGCCGCGTCGCGTTCACAGGCACTGCTGCGCAGCGCCACCGTCGCCGTCGCCGCAGAGCGCTATCGCGTCAAGCATGGTGCCTGGCCCGCTGCGCCGACGGATCTCGTCAAGGATGGCCTGATCGCGAAGTTGCCCGACGATCCTTACGACGGCAAGCCGTTGCGCTGGAAGCGCACCCAGACTGGCGTCATCGTCTATTCCGTCGGTCCCGATATCACTGATAACGGCGGAACCTTCAATCGCAGCAACCCGACGGCAAGCGGCGCCGACCTTGGCTTCGAGCTGTTCGACCCGGCCCATCACGGTCGCCCGGCGCCGATCGGTGACTAATCCCTTTGCAATGGCGAGCCGTGTCGCGTGAGCGGCCGGACTACGACGTGCAACGGCGAGCCGTGCCGCGTGAGCGGCCGGGTTGCGGCCGACCCGGTTGCTTACGCAGCACGGCTCGCCGGGTCAACATAGTTTGCTATCCTAATCCGCACCTCATTCCTCTCAACGAAGGTGCTGCTATGTCGTTCTTCCCCGAAGTTGCCAAGATCAAGTTCGAAGGCCCTGACTCCAAGGATCCGCTCAGCTTTCGCCATTACAACGAAAGCGAACTCGTCGATGGCAAGTCGATGAAGGATCATCTCCGCTTCGCCGTCTGCTACTGGCACACCTTCCGTGGCACCGGCAGCGACCCATTCGGCCCCGGCTGCAACAAGCGGCCCTGGGAAGACGGCACCGACTCCGTCGAGATGGCCATCAAGCGCGTTCGCGTCGCCTTCGAATTCTTCGAAAAGCTCGGCGTTCCCTACTACTGCTTCCACGACCGCGATGTCGCCCCCGAAGGCAGGTCGCTCAGCGAGACCAACGCCAACTTCGACAAGGTTGCGAAGGCCCTGAAGGAAGAACAGCAACGCACTGGGATCAAGCTGCTTTGGGGGACCGCGAACCTCTTCAGCAATCCGCGTTTCATGCACGGCGCCGCCACGAGCTGCAACGCCGACGTCTTCGCCTACGCCGGCGCGCAGGTCAAAAAGTGCCTGGAGGTGACAAAGGACCTCGGCGGCGAGAATTACGTCTTCTGGGGCGGCCGCGAGGGCTACTCGAACCTCTACAACACCGACCTCAAGCGCGAACTCGATCACCTCGCGAGGTTCTTCCACCTCGCGGTCGAGTACAAGAAGAAGATCGGCTTTGGCGGCCAGTTCCTGATCGAGCCGAAGCCGAAGGAACCGACGGTCCATCAGTATGATTTCGATTGCGCCAACGTCGTCGCGTTCCTGCGTGGCTACGGCCTGGCCGACTCGTTCAAGCTCAACGTCGAGACCAACCACGCCACGCTCGCCGGCCACACGATGATGCACGAGCTGGCCTACGCGTCCAGCGCCGGCCTGCTCGGCTCCATCGACGCCAACCGCGGCGACCTCTTGCTCGGCTGGGACACCGACCAGTTCCCGACGGACTATTATCTCACCACGCAGTGTATGCTCGTCATCCTCGCCCAGGGCGGCCTCGCGCCAGGAGGCGTCAACTTCGACGCCAAGGTGCGCCGCGAGAGCTTCGAGCCGATCGATCTCTTCCACGCTCACATCGGCGGCATGGACGCATTCGCGGTCGGCCTCAAGCTCGCCGCCCAGATCCGCAAGGAGGGAGTGCTGCGCGATTTCGTCAAGCAGCGCTACGCATCGTGGGACGCCGGCATCGGCGCCAAAATCGAAGCGGGCCAGGCGAAATTCGAGGATCTCGAGAAGTACGTGCTCGAAAAGGGCGACGCCGCCGCGAATGTGTCAGGGCGCCAGGAGATGCTCGAAAACATTGTTAATCGCTACGTGCGGTGAGCGCTATGGCGTGCGGTGGCTGGACACCGCTTTCGCATTTGCTTTTTCTTTCGTTCGAAGAAGAAAAACAAATGCGAGAGCGCAGCCGAGCCACCGCAGTCCAAAGTCAAATCCACCTCCAGCTCCCACCCCATTGTACGTGCTCGGAGCCACATCGAAAAAGTGCTTGCCGTGGCCCGAAAAAATGCGAAAAAGGATGCGCGCAGGAGGAGCGAGCGATGAAGATTCTTCGCGGTATTCTCGCCATCGTCGTCGGCTGGATTGCCACCGTGCCGGTCATCATGGGCACCGAGATGGCGACCTTTGTCATGTACGCCGGCGATGGACAAAAATCCTTGACCGAACGGATGGAAGAGCTGCAAAACGACGAGGCGGCCGCGCGAGCGTTTTACGAGAGCCTGCCCGAACAGGCGAGGGTGACGGTGTTGGTCGGCTGGGAGCTCGGCGCTTTTATCGGGGGCGCCATCGCGGCGCTGATCGCTGGCCGGCGTCGCGTGTTGGCCGCGGGCATCGTCGGCACCCTGGTTCTGGCAGGCACGATCCAGAATGCGTTGCTGCTCAAACACAAGATCGGCTTCGCCCATCCCGACTGGATGATCATCGCAGGCCTGCTTCTGCCATTGCCTGCATCGCTTCTTGCAGGCAAGATCGTGTCGTGGCTCGTTCCTGCGCCAGCCGCACCAATGACTTCGGTGGACGACTCATGAAAACGCAGGCAATCGTATTGCTGACCTTGTTGTGGCTCGCGGATGCCGCCCTTGCCGAACCGTTGAAGGCGGGGGCCGCTCGCGTCGATATCACGCCCCCGGTCGGCTTTCCGATGTGGGGCTACGCGGTGCGGCATGATGAGCCGAGCGTCAAGGTACGCGACCCCCTCTCGGCGCGCGCGGTCGTTCTCGCCGTCGGCGCTAACAAGATGGCACTTGTCAGCCTCGATCTGGGCCGCGCTCCGACGCGCCAGAGCATGGCCAACATCCGCAAGCAGCTGAAGGAATCCACGCAGATCGAGACGATTTTTCTGGTCGCTAGCCACACGCATCATGGCCCGGTGCTCGAGCTCGATAACTGGCCGAACAAGGAAAAGCCGTACCTCCGCACGCTGGAGGCGCAAATTGTCAAGGCGATCGCGGATGCAGACAAGGCGCTGCAACCCGCTCGACTCGGCGTCAGCGCGCATCAGGTCCCGTTCAATCGCAATCGCCACTCCAAGCGTGCCGACCGGCCGCTCGACAAGGAGATGGTACTGGTTCGCATCGAAGACGTTCGCGGCAAGCCGATCGCGCACCTGGTCAACTTCGCCGCCCATCCGGTGATGCTGCCGGCCCGCCTGCGCGAATTCTCGCACGACTATCCCGGATTCCTGGCGGCCCACGTCGAGAAGGAACTCGGCGGCCAGTGCCTGTTCCTGCAAGGGGCTGCCGGCGATCTGTCCGTCGATTCGCAAGGCGCAAAGGGTCCCGAAGAATTCGGCGCCCTCTTCGGCAAGTTCATCGTCGAAAAGAGCCGGGCGATGAAGTGCGATCTCAAGGACGCTGGCCCGATCAAGGCCCGCGAGCGCGATTTCAAGTTCACCTCGCGCATCGATATCCGCAATCCGATCGTCTACGCCGCCTACGCCTACGCGTTCTTCCCGGCGCTTGTCGATTTCTATGAGCGCGAATACCGCGAGGGCGTTCGCCCGCACATGACCGCGGCGCTCGTCGATGGCCGCATCGGCTTCGTCGGCGTCTCGGGCGAGTTGTTCACGAGCCACGCCATCCAGCTCAAACGCCGGGCACGTCTCGATCACCTGCTGATCTTCGGTTACTGCAACGATTACCAGCAGTATTTCCCGACGATCGAAGCGGTCGCCGAAGGGGGCTATGGCGCCGACATCACGGTTGCTCCCGCGGAAGTCGGCGCCGGGGAGCGCATCATGGACCAAGCCCTGATCGATCTCTACGAGATGCGAGGAAAGATTCGACCGCAGAAGAATTAGTTTTCAGTCAAGGTGCGGTGCTATTTGCCCACCTCGGCGATGGCCTCGTGCAGCTTCAAAACGTTTTCCGGCAAGCGATGAAGGATGCGTTGCAGGCGTTCGTGGGCGGAGCCGCCGGTGGTCGGCCATTTCGTCAGCCAGTCGGCGAGAGGGGCAGACACGTGGGCATTGACGAGGGCTTGCTGGCGATCGCGCGTCTGTTCGCGATGGAAGTCGACGTATTGCTTGCCGAAGAATTCGACGAGCATCTGCACCACCGAGGCGGAGAGCGGGATGAGCAACGCGCAGACGACACCGCCGTGGAAGATGGCGGTGGCGGATGCGACGATGCCGGCGATCTCGAGGCCGAACTTGGTGCCGCGAAATGCGTTGAGGGCGACCGGCTTTTTCTCGAGATCCTCGTAGATCGCACGGGCCGTGCGATCGACTTCCTCGTTGAGGCTGATCTCAAAACCTTTGAGCGATTCGTTGAAGCGCGACTTGATCGTGTCGGCCAGGCCGGTGTTGAAGCCGTCATTGACGTGGCGCCAGAGCGGATGCGTGGCGGCCTTGCGGGCCGCCTCCTTACGTAGCTGATCGGTCCAGCCAGCCAGGGCGTCTTCGAGCACCTGCTTCTCAGGCATGCTCGAAACATCGGGACGTGCCAGCGCGGTGTTGAATAGCTTCTTGGTCATCGTCCACGGGAAGCGCAGCACGTCCATCGTCTTGCTGACGAATCGCCCGATGCCGGGCAGTTCGAGCAACTCTAGCAGACGCACCAGCGCCTCGTCGAAACGGCGGAAGCGCTCGGTCGTCAGGAACTCGCGGCGATAGCGATTGTCGAATTCGAGCTGCCCCTCGCGCACCAGTTGCTGCCAGCCTTCCAGGGCGATGAGATCATCGCGGGCCACGCTTAAGAGATGTTGCTGATGGCTGGCGAGATACTGCATCGCGGCCTGGACATTCCGCTGGCGCGCAGCCGTCGCGGAATCGCCGAGCACAAAGATTTGGTTGACGATCGGCACGCGAAACTTGGGCGCATTGCGATTGGGGTCGACGAGCTGAGCATGTGTGAGATGCGGCACCGTCATGATCGCGACGGGCCGGCTCAGGCTCTGGTCCAGCACCGCACGCTGAAAATGCTCGACGAACGCCGGCGCGTCGGTCTCGCGCATCTTCATCAGGCACACAACGACCAGCTTGCCCGAGCGCAATAGCAGCTTGAGAAATTGCGTCGGCACCTCGTCGTTGTAGCGCTCGTCGGAGGCCACGTAGACGATGACGTCGGCAAGCGCAGCCACCTCGAGCAACCGCGGCACATAGCCAAGCGCCGCCCAGGTCGTCATATCGGGGCAGTCCCAGACGAGAAATTTTTCGAGCACGCCGAACTGTCCGGCCTCCGGACTGACGCGACGAATCTGGTACACGTCGGCATCCAGGCTTGACGGCTCGACCTTGTC
The DNA here is from genome assembly GCA_035656475.1 of Gemmataceae bacterium. Lineage (GTDB taxonomy): Bacteria > Planctomycetota > Planctomycetia > Gemmatales > Gemmataceae > SIAQ01. Next base: position 5,585 of record DASRSQ010000373.1, read on the forward strand.
GAGACGCTGCAGCCTGCCGAGGTAGCCGAGACTCGACGGCCAATTGACCTGCCCCGTCGGGACGTAGGCGACCGGATGCCGCGTGAAGCCGGCCTGCGGATTGGATTCCGCGAGCACTGCCCCGCACAGCATGTTGGCGACGGTGCTCTTACCTGCTCCCGCGCCGCCGACCACTGCCACGTGCAACGGCTGCGGCCCATGCCCTTCCAGGTATGGCGCGAGCACATTCCGCACCAGCGCGGCCGCATAGTGCAGCTCGGCAGCGAGCGGAACGTGCTTCGCCTGGGCGCGCGCATGCTCTTCCAGCCAGGCGAAATCCTCGGCAAGCTGATTCGTCAAACTGCGAACGCCTGCGTGTTCCAACTTCGCTCCCTCACCCCCCGCCCCTCTTCCGCTGAGTACAGCGGGAGAGGGAAGAGTAGTCAACGGTCCAGACGAAACGCGTCGATCGGCAGCGACAACGGCTGGCCGAGAATCATCTGTTTCAAGAGCAGCGCCGTGCCTGGCGAAAGCTGGATGCCCGCGCGGAAGTGTCCTGCCGCGACGTAAAGGTTGTCGATGCCTGGCACGCGACCGATGAACGGCAAACCATCCGGACTGCCAGGCCGCAATCCCGCCCAGGTCCGCTCGAGCGCCGCGCCAGCGAGCGCGGGGACAAGGCGCATGCCTAGGGCAAGGAGATTGTCGATGCCCGCAGCGGTCGTCGTCCTGTCGTAGCCGGCGCGTTCCTCGGTGGACCCGATCAGCACGCGGCCATCATCGCGAGGCACCAGGTATTGTGCGCCCCACATCAAAATGTGGCGAAAGAGGACGCGTCCCGGATTCAGTAAGGCAATCTGCCCGCGCACCGGCTCGATCCGCAAGCGGCAGCCGAGCGGCTCCAGCAGTCGATCGCTCCACGCGCCGGCCGCGATCACAAACGTGTCCCCTGCCAATACTTCGTTCGGCGTGCGCACTCCTTTGACGCGATTGCCTTCGATGACGAGACTTTCCGCGGCGGTCTGCTCGCGCAAGCTCACCTTGACGCTCGCCCGGCAGCCCGCAACCAGGGCCTGCAGATGCCGTGGATTGCGCAACTGCGCCATGTCTTCGAGCAGCATGCCGTTGCCGAGGCCGGGCGCCAGCGCGGGTTCGAGCGCGATCGCTTCTTGCTCAGTCAACGGCTTTTCGGTCACGCCGAGGCCGCGCCATTCGTGCGGGTCGGCGCCGTCGGCGTGGCTGAGAAATTCGATGCCGCCGCAACGCAGGAAGCCATTGTCGATGCCGGTCCATTCGCGCAAGTCAGCGGAAAGCTGGGGGAAGAGCTTGCCGCTCAGAGCGCGCAGGCGATCGCACGGGTCGCGGGCCTGGTCAAAGTTGCTGGGAGGCAAGATGCCGGCACCGGCCCAGGACGCTTCCTTGCCGAGTTCGCCGCGTTCGCAGAGGAGGACGGAAAGCCCATCCTTGGCCAGGTAATACGCCGCATTCAGTCCGATGACGCCGCCGCCGAGAATGACGATATCGCCGCTCTGTGTCATGCAGTTGTTATATGGCCTCGTAGGTCAAGCTTTCCAGCCTGACGGAAGCTGCGGAGACGGTCAGGCTGTCCTGAGTTTAGGAAGTTTGCCCTTGTATGTAAGGTGAGTCGAGCAACGCGAGCCCCACCATCGCTCGCCGATGCGGGTAATGGTCGCATTGGCCGACGAACCGAAGCGCAAGTCGCATCTGCAAGCGATGGTGGGCTCGACGCAGTGCCTGGCCGTCGCGCCGCACAACACGCACATGCTCGCCGCCCTGAACATTGCCGCGCTGCAAATCTTCAGCCTGGCCGCGTATTGATCTTTCACGCGTTGCCAATTCGCGAGTAACATGACGTTGACGCGCGAACCGGACGTGCGCGCGAAAATAGGGTGCGGCATGGACACGACCAGCACATCTCCCGAATCCGCTCACGCCAAACTCGGCCTCTGGGACGCCGTCAGCATCATCGTTGGCATCATCATCGGCGTCGGCATCTTTCAAACCCCCAACATGATCTTTTCGCGGGTGCCGCACCCGGCTTACGCCATTGGCCTGTGGGTACTCGGCGGCGTGCTCGCGTTCATCGGCGCCCTCTGCTTTGCCGAGCTGGCCAGCGCCTATCCGCGCTCCGGCGGCGAGTACGTCTACCTGACGCGCGCCTTCGGCCGGCTGACCGGATTCCTGTTCGCCTGGTCCCAGCTGTCCGTGACGCGCACCGGGAGCATCGCCGGCATGGCCTACATCTTCGGCCTGCACCTGGCGACGCTCTTCGGCCGTGCCGACAATAGCACGCTGATCTTCGTGCTTGCCGGCCTATCTGTGATTCTTCTTACTGCAATCAACGTCATCGGCGTCCGCATGGGGACGCGCACGCAGAACGTGCTGACCGCGGCCAAGGTCCTCGGCCTCGCTGCCCTGGTGGTCGTCGGCTTCGTCTGGGCCGATCCGAATGCAGTCGTGGCGGCCAATCCGGCCCCCGTCGAAGGCGTCTGGTTCGCCAGCGCCATGATCTTCGTGCTCTGGGCATACTCCGGCTGGCACGAAGCGGCCTACATCGTTGCCGAGGCGAAGAATCACACCCGCAATATCCCGCTTGCCTTGATGATCGGCACGCTGATTGTGACCGCGATTTACGTCATGGTCAATCTCGCGCTGCTCTACGGACTCGATTTCGTCGGCGCCCAGGACAAGAACGCGACGGAAAACCTGATCGAACTTGCCTGGCCGACCTACGGGGCGCGCGTGATGAGCGTGTTGATCGTGATCTCGGCGCTCGGCGCCATCAACGGCATGATCTTCACCACCGCCCGCATCTACTCGGAGTTCGGCAAGGACCATCGCATCTTCCGCGCCCTGAGTCACTGGAGCAAGACGCTGCACACGCCGGCACGGGCCCTCGTCATCCAGGGAGGCATTTGCGTGGCGATGATCGCGGGGGTCTGGTTTTTGGGAGGCGGCGAGAATTCGTTCGACAAAACGGTCAAGTTCACGGTCGCCGTCTTCTGGAGCTTTTTCTGTCTCACCGGCGTGTCGCTGATCGTGCTGCGCGAGCGCGATGCTCAGACGCCGCGGCCGTTTCGCGTGCCGGGCTATCCGGTGTTGCCGATCATCTTCGCGGCATGGTGCGCGTACATCGTGGCCGGCACGATCATCGAAGATTACCAGAACCATTCGCCCGAATCGCTCGTCGGCGTCGGCATCTTGCTTGTCGGCCTGCCGCTATATTTCTTGCCGCAGAAGCTTCGATCGAACCCGCCCGACGACTCTCGTTCCCAAACTCCGTTCGGGAGTGCGCCTCGTGAAACTCCGTTTCACGTCCCATCCATTGATGACCATCGCAGTTGAAAACGAGAACGCCTCGCGTGAATCACGCGAGGCGCTGCGGGGTTGGAATCCCAGGGGTTTGCGAGTACGCCCACCCCAGGGCTTCTCTGGCAATCAACTTACTTGACGATCTTGCTCACGTCGGAAACGATCTGGTCCACGCTCTTGGCGTTGAGTTCGCCCTTCTTGAACGTGTAGTTGGCGATGACCTTCGACTTGTTGTAGAGCACCACGGTCACGTCCGCGTCCTTCGCGATCTTGTACGGCTCGGGACCGGTGACGTTGTCGATCGCCAGCGTGAAAGATTTCAGCTTCTGGGTCTTGGCCAGGTCACGGAGCTTGCCAGCGAGGCCTTCCGAATCATTGCAGAACACAGCGAAGCTGCCCATCTTCTTGTCGGAATTCTTGATGGTCTCGGCGTCCAGCTTGCTGATCAGGTTGGTCAGCTGTTCGCTGGGCTCGCGGGCGAAGATCATGGCGACCGGGTTGTTGCCATTGCGGCACACCAGGCACTGCTTCTCGTCCGGCGTCGGGCCGTTGATGTTGAGCGGGAAGAACGGCTTCGGGCGGGCGTTTTCGCCGACCTGCGGACCGGACTTGATTCCACCGCCGGCCTGGGCTACCAGACCGCAACCAACGAGCAGAGCAACGACAGCAAAGGACTTCTTCATCAACGTTCTCCTTACTCCAGGTGAGAGAAAACCTATCACCACCGCGGCCCATGCGGGGTCTGCGGGTGATCCACGACATCAGCGAACCGATTAGCGGCTTATCCATCAGGCGAGCTTATAGCTTTCCATCACCCTAGATGATAGACACCTCGTTAGCATGAGCAAGAGAAAAATAGATGTATGGCCGGATTGATGTGGGCTAGGAAGAAAAATCCTGAGAATGATTCGAATGAAATGAATGGCACGAACGTCGCGGCAAGCCGCCACGCGGGAGCGTGCGGG
>DASRSQ010000374.1:0-2209 GCA_035656475.1 Gemmataceae bacterium
AGGGTCTTTTCACTAGCGATTGACGGTCGCCAAGAGCCCGTTAGCACCCCCTTAGCATCGCGGATTAAATAACTTCCCAATACTCCTGGTCGGCGGCCGTGAAGCGGACCCCGATCTTTGGACAGCTAACGGGGTGGAATAAGAGTTGGGCGGGAACAGCAGCCCGTGAGACCCTTCCCAGGTCTCGCGCGGCTGCAGAAGCGAGAACAAGGATCGTGTACCGTTTGGCGCTCCCAACTTTTTGCGCGGCACTTGATGTCATTTTTCGGCCCCTTCGCACGGAATGCTTGAATCTCCGTCGCCATAAACCTCGGCCGGCGTCCGGTAGCCAAGCGACTGATGCCCGCGCTCGTGGCAATAGAATCGGAAATACTTCGACAGCGCCCTTTCGGCCTCCCAGCCGTCGGCGTACTCCCGCCGGTAGACCTCTTCGTATTTGACCGTCCGCCACAAACGCTCGATGAACACGTTGTCCAACGCCCGGCCGCGACCGTCCATGCTGATCGCGATCCCCTTCGCTTGCAGCCGCGACGTAAACGCCTCGGCCGTGAATTGGGCGCCTTGATCGGTGTTGAAAATCTCCGGTCGTCCGCAGCTCAACGCTTCGTCGAGCACCTCGTGGCAGAAGCTGCCGTCCAGGGTGTTCGACAATCGCCACGCCAGCACGTACCGGCTGTGCCAGTCGATCACCGCCGTCAAGTAAAAGAAACCCTGACGCATCGGGATGTACGTGATGTCGCTCGACCAGACCTGATCGCGCCGCGTGATCTCCACGTCCCGCAGCAAGTACGGGTAAACCTTGTGCCCGGCGCCAGGCTGTGACGTTCGCCGCTTGGGATAGATCGCCTCGATGCCCATCCGACGCATCAAACGCTGGACGCGCTTCCGATTGACCGAGAGCACGTCGGCCATCCGGCGGCTGCCGAAATACGGCCGTTCCAAGTACAACTCGTCGATCCGACGCATCAACGCCAGATTCTCGGCGGTTTCGGCCGCCGGCGCGTAATAGCAACTGCTGCGAGCCAAGCCCAACAGTTCGCATTGACGCACGACGCTCAAGCCGACCTTGCCGCGTTCGATCCATCGCCGCTTCTCCTCAATCGAGCTGGGCAGATTTTTTTTTCAGCCATTCGACCTCCATCTTGAGGCGGCCGATCTGCTCGTAGAGTTCCGCTTCCTTCGCCGACGTCTGGTCTTGATCCTTACGACGTCCGTCCTCGAATAGTTCCGGAGCATGCTCCAGCAGATGCTTCTTCCAAGCCATCACCTGGCTCGGATGGACCTGAAACTTACCGGCCAATTCGGCCGTCGTCTTGTCGCCTCGCACGGCTGCCAACGCTACCTGCGACTTGAATGGTGCACCAAATATACGACGCTTCCTGCTCATCAAAGGGACCTCCTGATCGCCCCCGTCCTGGGGGCGAGACTATCTTATCAGGCTGTCCAGTTTTCGGGGTCCATTTCAGTTGCACCATCAATCCTTGACCCTCCATCTCGCATGTTTGTAATCTACTTCCGGCATGTAGCTTTTGGTGGAAACGCTCTTCGACTCGCCAGCCTTGAGGTTTGTAGCCACGCTCACCGACGTCAACTCAAAACCCTCGGAATCAATCGCTTGAAACGTGACAAGCACGCGCTTTTCGATGTTGTCGCATGAACAACACGTCGCAGCCCATCATCATTTCGTAGCTCGGCCTCATGCCAAGCAAGCCGATCGAACCGGTGATGAAGGGCAAATCATCGGGCGGATGCGCGCGGCCGAGCAACGCCTTGGCAATGCCGGCGCCGAGCAACTTCGCGGCTTGAATGACTTCGTCTTCAGCCTTAGCTGCCCCCTGGCCGACAAGCATGGCGACTTTCTGTCCCTGGTTAAGAATGGCTGCGGCCCGCTCCAAATGCGGTCTTGGAGGCATGATTTCCGGCGGGATGTAGCCAAGCGACGAAAAGACCGCTCCGTGCACACGCGGCGCAGCTTCCATGGCCTTGGTTTCCTGAATGTCGGCGGGGAAGATCAAGGTCGACACGGAACGATTTGACAAGGCGATGCGGATGGCCCGGTCGATCGCATGGCGGGCGGAGGCTGGATGCGTCACCGTCGTGACGTACGCCGAGACGTCTTTGAACAGCGTGGTCAGGTCGATCTCTTGCTGGAAATTGGCGCCGATCGAGAATTGCTTCTGCTGACCGACGATCGCCAATACCGGTTGAT
>DASRSQ010000375.1:0-4682 GCA_035656475.1 Gemmataceae bacterium
AAGCCGATCACATTTCGTTGCTTCCAAAAATTGGGCAAAATCGCCTCGCTTTTTTGAATATTAGCCTTTCAGCCCAGGACTTCGAAATCGGCCAGGGTCAGATTACGCGAGAAGCTGCAGCCGAGCAACCAGCGGCCATCGGGAAGGGAAGTCACATGCCGTACAGTTGCTAACAGATCGCGCGGCAACGCTCGGCCGGAAGGGCCTGACGTGACGCGAATGGTGGTGCCCGATTTGACCGATCGAGTACAGATGAGCCCGATTCCCATGACCGACACGTCATGGACCGGCGCGAGAACAGATAAGCTGGGCGCTTCGCAACATAGCGTGAGCGGACCAACGGTGTCCCCCGCGACGCGTGGCACGGCTCGATTCTCGATTCGGATTGCGGAATCCATCGCTACCTCCTCAACGTGCCACGATCATTCAATGAACACCTAAGAACACCCTCGCATTGCCTTTTGTTCACGTCGCTGCAAATCTTGAACCGCTTTATAAAATCGTATTTTTTTGCAAACTATCGTACAGATCAGCAAAAATGTTGCAGGCCATTCCTTCAATGAATCTTCTTTCTCACGGGGTAACGACCTCATAGCATTCCTGCACGGGTTCGCCTTCATGATTGGAGTGCTTCGATGCGTCACCTCCTTGCAGCACTGCTTGTGTTCTCCGTCGCGGTCACCGTGCATGGTCAGGAAGCGAAGAAGCCGATCCGGCTGCCCGGCGTCGAGGCGGACGGTTCGGTGCGGTTGCCGAACTCGTGGTCGATCAAACCCGCGGGCAAGCAAATCGAGCTCGGCGATTTCCCCGTCCGCATGGCGCTGCACCCCAGCGGCAAATGGGCCGCCATCCTCCACGCCGGGTATGGCCCACACGAGATCATTATCGTCGATCTCAGCAAGAAAAAGGAACGCGTCACGAGCCGGGTTGTGCTCGAACAGACCTTCGATGGCATCGCCTTCGTCGGCAACGGCGACAAGCTCTACGTCGGCGGCGGCGAGTTCGACACCCTCCACACCTTCGACTTCGCCGACGGCCTGCTCTCCAAGCATCGCACGACCAAGGTGGCCGACGACAAGTTCATCCCCGGCTCCCTCGCCGTCAATGGCGATATGGTCTACGTCCCCGGCGTCTTCGGGCACGCCGTCGCCATCCTCGGCCCAAAGGTCGGCAAGGATCGCGCCATGGTGCCGCTCGAGAAGGACAGCTATCCGTTCGCGTGCCTGGTCGATGACAAGAACGAATTCCTCTACGTGAGCCTGTGGGCCAAGTCCGCGGTCGTGGTCATCGATGTCGCGAAGAAGAAAGTCGTCAAGACGCTCGCCACCGAGAATCATCCGACGGAGATGGCGTTCGGCCCCGGCGAGAAGACGCTGTTCGTCGCCTGTTCCAACTCAACGCGCGTCAGCGTCATCGACCTGAAGGACGGCAAGGGACTCGAAACCATCAACTGCGCCCTTTATCCCAGCGCTCCCAACGGCAACACGCCGAACAGCCTCTGTTTGACCGGCGACGGCAAGATCCTCTTCGTCGCCAACGCCGACAACAACAATATCGCCGTCTTCAATGTCGAGAAGCCGGGCAACGCCAAACCGATGGGCTTCATCCCCGTTGCCATGTATCCGACCGCCGTCCGCTTTGACAAGTTCACGAAGCGCATCCTGGTCACAAACGGTCGCGGCGCCACGGTCCGCGCCAATCCGAACGGGCCGGATCCCAAGCTTCCCAAGAATCCGACCATCCGCGAATACATCGCCGGCCTCTATCGTGGCACGCTCAGCATCATCGATATGCCCGACGAGATGGAGATGCTGCAGTACAGCAAGCAGGCGTACCAGTGCAGCCCGGCGCGTGAAACTCCGGATAGAAAGGCCCCAAGCGATGACAACCCCATTCCCCACCTGTTTCAGTCGAAGATGGTTTTTTCTACCACCTTGCCAGGGAAAACGAAGAAGGGACCAATTTCTCCCGATGTGGTGTTCGAGTTCATGGCAAATGGTCGAAACTTCGTTCCAATCTCCGAATTCAGGATTAAGGCTGCGGAGGTACAGGAATTTGCCGATCTCAACGGCATCAAAGGTGATAGGCTGACCAAAGAGCAATTCCTGGACTACTACTCCTGGGCCGTCGCGAGAGATATTGCGAAGAATAGCCCCATCAAATACTGCATCTACGTCATCCGCGAGAATCGCACCTACGACCAGGTTTTCGGCGACATCAAGGAAGGCAACGGAGCCCCGCGTCTGTGCATCTTCCCCGAAAAGATTACGCCCAACGCGCACAAGCTGGCGCGCCAGTTCGTGCTGCTCGACAACTTCTACTGTGACGGCGAAGTATCGGCCGAGGGGCACGAGTGGTCGATGGGCGCCTATTGCACCGACTTCGTCAAACGCGTCTGGCCGCTCAGCTATCGCGGCAGTCCCACCAAGAAGCTGAGCATCTATCCCGCCGAGGGGAACTTCGACGAGGTCGCGCGCCCCGCCGGCGGCTATCTCTGGGATCGCTGTGCCGAGGCCAAGGTCAGCTATCGCAGCTACGGCGAATGGATCTCCAACGGCAAGACGCTCAAGGATCCCGGCAAAGCACGCGTCAAGGCGCTCGAAGGCCACTTCGATCCCTGGTTCCGTGGCTACGATCTCGAATACCCAGACAACAAACGCACCGACCGCTTCATCGAAGAACTCAAACGCTTCGAAAAAGAAGGCGACATGCCGAGGCTCCAGATCGTGCGTTTGCCGAACGATCACACCTATGGCACCAAGGCCGGCAAGCCGACGCCGACGGCGATGGTCGCGGAGAACGATCTCGCCCTGGGCCGCTTCATCGAGGCGATCAGCAAGTCGAAATTCTGGAAGGAGACCGCGATCTTCGTCATCGAGGATGACGCCCAGAACGGCTCCGACCACGTCGACGCACATCGCACCGTCGCCCTTTGCATCAGTCCGTACACGCAGACCGGCAAGGTCGATTCGACGATGTACTCGACGGCGAGCATGCTGCGGACGATGGAGCTGATCCTCGGCCTGCGGCCGATGAGCCAGTTCGACGCCGCCGCCACGCCGATGTACAACGCGTTCACGGCGAAGCCGAACTTCGCGGAGTACACGCACGCGGTGCCGGACGCGGACATGAAGGCGAAGAACCTGTCAACCGCTTGGGGTGCGAAGCTATCGGAGACATTCGACTTCGCCGACGCGGATCTCGCGGACGATTTGCTGTTCAACGAGGTGATCTGGCGTTCGGTGCGCGGCGCGAATTCGCCGATGCCGCCACCGGTGCGAGCGGCGTTTGTGTTCCCGCATTTGCCGAGCGAGAAATAGGGCGGCCTGGCGGCCATCAAATGGGTGTTGAGGCTCTGGCTGGCGAACGGGGGGCGAATTGCTTCAGCGAACGCCGGCCACTGCGTTTTCCATCGCTTCGACGATCCGCGGCGGCGGCTTGCCGAACAGTTTCTCGTACTCGGCACGCGTCGGCGCCAGGCGCACCTTCACCTTGTCCGCATGTCCCTTCGCAATATCGGCCAGCTTGTGATTGGTGAACGGATTGCGGAAGCGGTCATATGTCTCGTCGGCGAACGCGGCGACCAAGTCGAGGCGATATGCCAGCGTCGGCACGATCTCCTCGTACATCAGATCGCGAATCCAGCGCGCGGCCGCCTTGTTGTCGAGGAGATGCTGCACCGTCTCGAACTGGCCGTGGAACTTGCCGACCATCGCGGTGTGGGTGCCATTGAGGATGCGAACCTTGCGCAGGAAGTACGGAGCTATGTCGTCCGCCACGCGCATCGCGGGATGCTCGAACAGCTTCACGCTCTTGCCCGCGGGCTTCTCGAGCGCCCAGAGATAGTAGGGCTCCGCACAGATCAACAGAGGATCCGTCGCCGCCAACTCCGGCTCCGGCATCGTCACGATGCAGTCGACGAGGCTATTGAGCCAGACGCACTCGTCCTTCACCCATGCCACGAACTCGCCCGGCAAGCCCCACGTCCCCGCTTGCGTAACGATCAACTCCGTCAGCTTGTCGGCATTGCGCTCGATCAGCTCGCATGGCAACATCGTCGGCGCCGGCGCCTTCGCCTGGTAGCGGGCCCACAGCACCTGCGTCAGCTTGGCGGGGAGCGTCGCCGGCGGAGCGGTGATCTTGTCGTTCATATCGAGCACGTAGCCCGATTCGGTCGCGTTCGTGACGATGTAACGCAGCTCCGGCGACTTCGCGAACGCCAGCACGTCGCGCCATTGCGTGTCCGACAGTAACACGCGGCTGATCGATTGAACCGTCTCGCGGCGTTGCACCAGCTCGCCGTCCTGGTAGCCGCGCACGAGCACCTGGTAACCGGCCGGGTTGTTGGACAGTAGCTCCGAACGCTGATCCGCGGAGCGCTGTACGACGACGATGCGGCCGACGTTTTGGCCGTCTTCGTTGGCCTGGTGGACGAAGCGATCGAAGAAGGCGCGCAGGAATCGGCCAGCGCCGAACTGGAGGATGGTTTCTGGTAGAAACATGTTTCGTGCTCGAAGGAAATCAGAAGCTAAAGCGGCGATCGACCCCGCAGGGGTCCAACAACAAAGCCCAGGGTCGCGAGCATCGCGAGCGCACCCTGGGATTGCGTGCACCCAGGATTAGGAACTCCGAAGGAGTTTCACAAGCGCCGAATGTTCGTCGTGCTTGTTGAACTCCTTCGG
>DASRSQ010000376.1:0-2341 GCA_035656475.1 Gemmataceae bacterium
TCGCGAATCCCGGGCAGGACGGCATACGAAATGGCGGCGCCGATGTTGATGGCCATGTAGAACATGCCGAATGCCATGCTGCGCAATTGCTCGTTGCCGGGCCTTTTCTGGTCGTACGTCATGCCCATCAGGGTCGAAATATTCGGCTTGATGACGCCGCTGCCCATGGCGAGCAACCCAAGGGCGACAATGCTGAGCCAGTAGCCTTCATCCGCAAGGATGATGTGTCCGAGAATGTAAGGGATGGAGAAGATGACGATCAGTCGATACTTTCCCAGAAATTGATCAGCGAGAATACCGCCAGCGATCGGCAGGAAGTAGCAGGCGGCCTTGAACATGGAGACCCAGGTATTCGAGCTGGCATCACCCAGCCCCTTGACTCCTTCCGAGATGATGATTTGCTCGGAAACGAAGCGGGCCAGGATGGACATCATGCCGTAATAGGAGCAGCGCTCGGCGAGTTCGCCCCAGAAGATGAACCAGAAGCCTGCGGGATGATTGAAGAGCGTTTCGAAGAAGGTGGGAGTGCGAGGCTTGGCGACGCTGGGAGCTGCCGGTGCCGGAACAGTGCTGGTGCTCATGAACCCTTTCTCCTCCACGCTTGGTCACAGGAATTCCGTCAGCCTACCCGGAGACCGTGCAAAACACAACGGTCCCGCCGGAAATTCGCGTGGAGAGGCCGCATTTCAGACCGGTTGCGCCGCATGTGCCGTTGGGTGGTGGGCAAATGGCTGCTATCCTGACATTATCTGAGAATTGCCGCCCCCGCCAACCCGGGACCGCTTCATGGCTACCGATGCCGCGACTACGCCGCTCGAACTCGAATCTGCTTCTCCCGATGTCAAACGCTATCAGCGGCTCAAGATCACTGTCATCACCGTCAACGCGATCCTCAGCATCGGCTGGATGGCGCTGCTCGCCCTGGTCGCGGGGCCGGCGCTCGCCGAGGACACCGCTTCCTGGGGCAAGGATTGGGGCTGGGCGCGCTTGCTCGTCAGCGCCGCCGTGCTCGGCGTCACACTCGAATTGCTGACGTTGCCGCTCGACTATTATTCAGGCTTCGTGCTCGAACATCAGTTTCATCTGTCGAATCAGACCTTCGCTGCCTGGCTATGGAAGCGGTTCAAGGGATACGCCGTCGGCGGCACGCTCGGGCTGGCCCTGATCTTCGGCCTGTACTGGGTGCTCTGGGTCGCCGGCGAGTACTGGTGGCTGGCCGCGACCGGCTGGCTCGCCGTCACGCTCGTGCTCGGCCGCCTGCTGCCGGTCGTCATCCTGCCGATCTTTTACAAGGTGACGCCATTGGAAAACGCGAGCCTGATCGATCGGCTCAAGAAGTTGACGGAGGGGACCAGCCTGACGATCCAGGGGGTGTATGAGCTGCACCTCAGCGAGGAGACGAAAAAGGCGAACGCCGCTCTTGCCGGCCTGGGCAACTCACGGCGCGTGCTGCTCGGCGACACGTTATTGCAACAGTTCACGCCGGAGGAGATCGAGGTGGTATTCGCTCACGAAGTGGGCCATCACGTGCATCGGCACCTGATCAAGTCGATCGCGCTGTCGGTCGTCCTGTCGTTCGCCGGCTTCGGGCTCGCGCACCTGGTGCTGAGCAATGCCGCGATCTGGCTCGGCTATTCCGGGTTCAACGATCCGTGTGCTCTGCCGCTCTTGCTGCTGGTGCTGACGCTGTTCGGCCTGTCGCTGAGTCCGATGCAAAACGCCCTGAGCCGATTCTTCGAGCGACAGTGCGATCGCTATGCCCTGGAGCGCACGCAAAACAAAGACGCGTATCGCTCGGCGTTCATCAAGCTGGCGAAGATCAACAAGTCCGATCCGGACCCGCACCCACTGGTCGCGCTGTTGTTCTACGATCATCCGCCAATTCGCGAACGCCTGGCCATGGCGGGGAATTGACAAATGGGAATTGTCAATTGCTAATTGTCAATTCCCGCTCCCTTGGGCGTTTCGTCCTCTTCGCGCACCTTCAGCGAATCGGTGACCTTGTCGACGCCGGCAACCGTTTCTGCCAGCTCGATGGCGCGTTGGCGCTGCAGCGGGCTCTTGACGGTTCCCTTTAGCTCGACTTCCTTACCCTTGACGACGACGTCGAATTTCAGCTCGGTCAGGGTGTTCTCGTAGCGCAGGCGGTCGACGATTTTGTCTTGCAGGCTCGGTTCCATGTGCGCCCAGCGGAAGTCGACCTTGCCGCCGACTTCGCCGGCGCCGTTCTTGGCGTGGGCCGCCACCTTCTTGCCAATGCGCGACAGGCATTCGGCGTCTTGCTGATTGCAGCCGGCGCAGAACGGCAGCGCGACCAGCAGCAGCAGCGGGATGACCGTGA
>DASRSQ010000377.1:0-1998 GCA_035656475.1 Gemmataceae bacterium
ACCTGATCGTTAATCGAATCGGACATGCATTCCTCCCTCTCTACGGGGCAACGCCCCGCACCTGGGAGGAGGGATTTGCTCTAACCGTTTAAACCGCTAAAATGGCAAACATTTCGGAAAGGGGGACAATCGCTCGCAACGTATGCTGTCCGACCTCCTTCGGCACGGCATCCTCGCCAACCATCCGGGCCGCTTCCGCGTCCGCCAGGTCGATGCGATGCAGCCCGAACAGGTGTTGCCGAACGATGTCGCGTTGCACCCTCACCCCAATCCTCGCGCGACGACGAGGCGCAACGCGGCATAGTCGCCGCGTCGCTCGGCCCTGGGCTCGTTCTTACTGCGCCTCTGGTGCGAATACGGGCGACCGGCTACTACCTCGGTTCGGGTGCCGTTGTCCGCGTCGCTCGCAATCATCACGCCGAGGGCTCCGTCATCCCGCGCGGGTTCAGCGCCTTCGTCAGCTCCGCCTCGGTTACCACGACGTCGCTGTCCTTCTTCTTCAGCGTGCCCGCCTTGATCTTTTCCAGGCACAGGTCGCGGACCGTCTTGCCGACCTTGAATGCCTCCTTCGCGATGACGGCCGCCATCTCGTAGCCGATGAGCGGGTTGAGCGATGTCACCATCGCCATCGACCATTCGACCTGCTTCTCGCAAGCCTGGCGGTTTGCTTCCATGTCGAGGGCGCAGAAGTTGATGAATGCCTTTACCGACGCGCTGAGCAGGTCGATGCTCTCGATGATGGCGAGACCCATCACGGGCATCATGATGTTGAGTTCGAACTGGCCGCCGGTGGCGCCGGAGAAGGCGATGCACTGGTCGTTGCCGATGACGCGGGCGCAGGCTTGCATCATCGATTCGCACATGACGGGATTGACCTTGCCGGGCATGATCGACGAGCCGGGCTGGAGGTCGGGGAGGATGATTTCGTAGAAGCCGCAACGCGGCCCCGAGCCAAGCCAGCGGATGTTGTTGGAGATGTTGAACAGCGTGACGGCGATGGACCGGAGGTAGCCGGAGCATTCGACGAGGCCGTCGCGGTTGGCGTTGGCTTCGAAATGGTTCTTGGCCTCGACGAACGCAACGCCGGTCTCCTTTTGCAAAACCTCGGCCACCTTGGCGCCGAACTTGGGAGGCGTGTTGATGCCCGTGCCCACGGCGGTGCCGCCGGCGGGCAGTTCCATGACGGCGTACTGGGCCTGCGTCGCCTGGTGGATGCTGCGTTCGATCTGACGGGCATAGCCCGAGATTTCCTGGCCGAGCCGGATCGGCGTCGCATCAGCCAAGTGGGTGCGGCCAATCTTGATGATGTCGTCCCACTCCTTCGCTTTCTCGTTGAGGACGCCGAAGAAGTGCTGCAACGCCGGGATCAGCTCCTTGTGGATGGCAACCGCGGCAGCCACGTGAATCGCCGTCGGGAACATATCGTTGGTCGATTGTCCCATGTTGACGTGGTCGTTGGGATGGATGTGCTTCGTGTGATGGAAGCGATCCTTGCCGGCGATCTCGATAGCGCGGTTGCTGATGACCTCGTTGGCGTTCATGTTCGACGATGTGCCTGAGCCGGTCTGATAGACGTCGATCGGGAATTCCTTGTCGTGCTTCCCTGCAGCGACTTCGCGGGCGGCGACGATGATCGGCTCGGCGATGTCCTGCTTGAGCTTGCCGAGATCGCGATTGGCCGTGGCGGCGGCGATCTTGACCAGGCCGAGCGCGTGAATCAGCCTCTTCGGCAGCGGCATGTGCGAGATCGGGAAATTCGCGACAGCACGCTGCGTCTGCGCGCTGTAGTACGCCTGTGCGGGGACCTTGACGTCCCCCATGGAGTCCTTTTCGATGCGATATTCGGTCATGTCTGCAATCCGTGGTTCGAGGAGGTTGCGTGAATGCGGCTATTGTATTGCCGAGAATCTTACGCAAAGACGCAAAGCCGCAAAGGACGCAGACAAGCACGGAGCGGTGCGACAAAATGAGTTGCAGATGTCGTAGGGTGGGTCGAGC
>DASRSQ010000378.1:0-2680 GCA_035656475.1 Gemmataceae bacterium
TTATGCCCAGTTCACATACGGCTTCAACTACTGGGGTCCGACCGGCATCTTTACGCGCGACACGCACGTTGTCCTGCGTAAGATGGAGAAGCTGGAATGGTAGGCGATCTCGCGACTTGTTCTATCCAATCGTAAAGATCGAGTATTCGCTCCCGCAACCATCGATATCGGCGTTTCCTCGCTTTGAGGAGCGTTGGATCCATTCCGTAGGGATCGGGTGTTGCGCTCTGCGCGACTAAATAACAACTGGTCTTGTAGGATGTTTGAGGGCCGCTCCTTGGAGCGGCCCTCTGTTTGTCCGGGTCACCCGCGAGTGGCCATGGCGTTGAACAATCAGCTATGTTTTATCCTCGCAATTCAAAATGAACCGATCGCAAGTCAGCCTTTCAAGAACAGCCGGATCACCGCGGTGACGACGCCGAGCGCGAAGAGGCTCGCGATCCACATCGCGCCCATCCAGACAAGTCGCTTCCAAAGCGGTAAGGCTTTTCCCATCAATGATAGCCCGTTCCGCCGGCTTTGCCTCGGAACACCCAGTACGCCCAGCTCGTGTAGGCAAGGATGAGCGGAATGATGATGAGCGCTCCAACCAACAGGAAAAGCTGGCTCTGGGGTGGTGCAGCCGCATCCCATATTGTCACGGCGCGCGGCACGGCATACGGATAGACGCTGATGCCAACCCCGACGAAGCTTAGAAGGAACAGAGCGAGCGCCATCAGGAACGGCAGTCTTTCAGATCTCGCGAGCAGGCTCCGGAAGAACGTCGCCGCGCAGATCACAACGAGCACTGGGACCTGCGCGGTGAGCAGCACGCCGGGCACGGCGAACCATCGTCGCCAGTAGTCGTAGCTCGGAAATGGCGTGGCCGCGCTGACCGCGGCAAGCGCGACAAGTGTTCCGATGCCGAGCCAACACGTTGCCCGCGGGGCATGGCTCTGGTTCGTTCCCTCTGTTTTCCAGATGAGCCAGGTCGCGCCGAGCAATCTGTAGCCGATCACCACGGCCACGCCTGCCAGCATGCTGGGCTTAGCCAATCAAGCCAGCCTCCCGCATACGCGTTATTCTCGACGCGGATTCCTTGCAGGATCGCGCCGAGCGTGACGCCTTGTGTAAAAGCCGCAACCAGGGAGCCGAGCGAAAAGGCAAAATCCCAGAGCGGTCGATGGCGTGGATGACGCCAGCGGAATTCGAAGGCCACACCACGGAAGATAAGCCCGAGCAGCATCGCGATGATGAGCGGGTACGTTGCTGGCAAAATGATTGCGTATGCCAGCGGAAAGACCGCAAGGAGCCCACCTCCGCCCATGACGAGCCAGGTTTCGTTACCGTCCCAGACCGGTGCGATCGAGTTCATTGCACGGTCACGTTCATCCCCGACCGCAAGGGTCGCGAACAAAATGCCGATGCCGAGGTCGAAACCATCCAACACGACATAAGCCATCACGGCGAATCCGATGATGCCGGCCCATATGAGAGTGAGATCGAGGCTACCCATGACGTTCACTCCGACGCCATGAGGTTGAGGTAACGCCCGCTGCCGGCGTGACGCCTGTGGCGCGCGGCGGCACACGAACGGGTTCTTTCTCCTCCGGTTCGGGTGGCTTCGACATCAACCGCAGCAGGTAGTAGGTGCCTGCGCCGAAGACTGCGAAATAGACCAGGATAAAGGCGACAAGCGAAGCCGCCACCGCAGGTGCCGCGAGCGGTGAATGAGAGTCGGCGGTGCGCATCAGGCCGTAGATCGTGAATGGCTGGCGGCCGACTTCCGTCGTGACCCAGCCTGCGATCACCGCAACGAAGCCAGCCGGTCCCATCAGTACCGCGGCGCGGTGCAGCCAGTCCCAGTCGAAAAGTTTTCCCCGGAGGCGAGCGAGCAGGCTCCAGAGGCCAAGGCCGAGCATCGCAAGCGCCAGTCCGACCATGATCCGGAATGACTAGGAAACGATTGCCACCGGAGGCCATTGATCTTGCGGGAAGTCCTTGAGCCCTTGAAGCGGCGCGTAAGGGTCATGCTTGAGGATCAACGAACCGATATGCGGCACAGACCACGCGTAGCGCACGCGCGCCGCCTCATTGCTCGGCAAGCCGAACAGGACAAGCGACGCTCCATTGGGGCTCGGCTCAAAATCACCTTCCATTGCGAGCACCTTCGCCGACTGGTGCTCCAAAGTATTCAGCCCATGCGCGTCCCCCGCCAGAATTTGAATTGGGGTGACGATGGCCGCCATCCACATCGCCATTGAAAACATCTTGCGCCCGCCTGGATTTGTCCGGTCTCGCAGCAAAGGCCAGGGGCCGACGCCGCCCACGGCGAGGGCGGTCGTGAGATACGCTGCGATCACGGTGTGGACGAGGCGATAAGGAAAACTCGCCGTAAAGATGATCGGCAACCACGATCCGGCCGGAACAAATTGTCCGTCGGCATTGATCGCGTATCCTGCCGGCGTCTGCATCCAACTATTGACCGCGATGATCCATGTCGCCGAGATGAGTATTCCGAGCGCCACCATACAGGTCGCGAAGAAATGTAGACCATTTCCGACCTCCGTCATGCCGAATAACATCACGCCCAGAAAACCGGCTTCGAGAAAGAATGCCGTCAGAACCTCATACGCCATCAACCGGCCGATGATCGGCCCGGCCCTGGTCGAAAACACCGACCAGTTGGTTCCGAACTGGT
>DASRSQ010000379.1:0-2775 GCA_035656475.1 Gemmataceae bacterium
GAGCGGCAGCGTCAGGACGAAGCGGGTCGCGCCATTGTGGTGGCCGTCGAACCGGACATCGCCGCCCTGCTGCCTCGCCAGCCGCCAGGCGGTCGGCAAGCCAAGGCCGCGGCCACGGCCGGCGTTGCGGCCGGAGTAGAACGGATCGAACATGTGTTCGCGCAACAGCGCCGGTGGGCCAGCGCCGTCGTCTTCGATGATCAGGTCCAGGGTTTCCGCATCGCGCTTCTGGTAGCGGATGCCCGCCCAGCCGCCAACCGGAGCCGCCTCGATCGCGTTGCGCAAGAGGCCGGTCAATGCCACGCGCACCTGGGCGACGTCGCCGCGCACCATTTCGTCGCGGCCCAGTTCCTGGCAGACGAGCCGAACTTTGCGATCCTGGGCAAGCGTCTGCAGCGCGTCGGCGGCGCACTGGATCAGGCTCTGCACCGAAAGCGTCTGGGCATTCGCGGGCGCGGGGCGAGCGAACTGCATCAGATCGGTCAGAATCGCATGAATCCGCTGCGTCTGGCCAATGATCTTGTTGAGCGATGGCGTGACCTTCGAGCGGATGTTGTCGAGATACGCGCCGACGTCCTCGATCTCTTCGGCCGGCACATCGAGCCAATCCATCTGCTTGAGCACGTATTGCGCCTGCCCACTGATGACGGCAAGCGGGTTGTTGATCTCGTGCCCCGCGCCGGCGGCGAACTCGGCCAGGGCCGACAGCTTGGCAACTTGCAACCGATCTTTTTCGCCAGCGCACTGGCGCGTCAGGGCATCTTGCATCAGATCGATCTCCGTGTGCAAGCGCTCGATCGATGCGGAATCCTTGAGGCGGCGGTTCTCGAGAGCCAGCTGCAACAACTCGGGCAGAAGCGTATGCTCGGTATGTTCGTCCCACGTCCACGCAGGCACTTCGGCCTGCAGGACCGAGGCGACGGCCGCATCGAAATCTTTCGAGCTGATACCGAGTTCGCGCGTCAATTCGTCCATGTCAGCGCCGACGACCAGGCCGAGTCCGATGCCACGCGTCTGCGTGGCGAGGATGGCGAGCTGCACGATGCGCACTAGACGCGGCTCGGCGCCGAGACGCTCGGCGATATTCGCATTCAGGCCAAGATGCGCGAGAATCGCGGATAGCCAGGGAGGCAAACACCAGCAGCGGCTCAATCGCCGCGCGAGAGCCGTGTGATCGAGGCCCCACGCCTTGCGCTGCCAGCCGGCGTTGTCAGTGTTTTTACCTAAGAGCGCGATTGCGTCTGCGACCCGGTCCGGTTCGATGGTGGCCGCGGCCAGCCAGCCAAGCGGTGCGAGAAACGCCGCGATCCACGCGTGCTCGGGATTGTCGCCCAGCGTCTGTGCGAGCTGGCTTGCCAGCAATGCGTAGCGACAGCAGGCGGCGCGAATGGCAGCGGGACCTGGCTCGTTCCAATCCACGAAGCCGGCGTGGAAATGCGGTTGATGCTTGAGGACGGATTCCAGCAAGGCGTCGGAGGTAATATTGTCGAGATGGGCCGATAGCAACACGATGCCCGGGTCGGTCCGGAGATCGGTCCAGACCGATGGCAACTCGGCTCGGGCCAACGCCGTCATCGAAGCGACGCTCGGCGCCAGCCAGGGCAGATCCATCGCCGCTTCGCCCAGGGTTTTCATGTGACATCCATGTCATCAAGTAAAAAGGAAAAAGTAAAAAGGAAAAAGTCAGACTCGAACTCGTTTTCCCTTTTGCCTTTTTCCTTTTAACTTTTTACTTGCACTTACGCGCTGACGGCTTCGGCGACTTCCATTTCGAGCATCTTGCACATACGCTCGATCAGCTGTTCGGCGTCGAACGGCTTGTGCATGAAATCGTCGGCGCCGGCCAGACGCAGATCCTGAATCTTGTCTTCCTCGATCATGCCGGAGATGCACAGGATGCGGACTTCTTCCATGGTGTTGTCCGCTCGCACGCGCTGGCAAACTTCCTTGCCGTTGATGTCCGGCAGCATGACGTCGAGGACGAGCATGTCGGGCCGATATTCCTTGACCAGCATGCCGGCGTCGAAGCCGGTGGTGGCGATCTTGACCTCGAAGCGGCCGTCTTCTTCGAGGAACTTGGTCATCACTTCGACGAGTTCGGTGTCGTCGTCCACCAGAAGGACTTTGCGGCGGCCGGATTCGAGAGCATCGGTCGGGATGCCGTTGTCCTTCATGAACTTGTAGAGCATTTCGCGCGGGATGCGGCGAAAGCGCGAGCCCGGGACTCGAAAGCCCTTGAGCTGCCCGTTGTCAAAGCAACGGATGATGGTTTGTTGGCTGACCTTGCAAATCTTGGCAGCTTCGCCTGTCGTGAAAACGGTCTTCATGGGTACATCCATCCCTTGCCGGCGCCCAGCCGGCATTTGAGACAGGCCCGCGGGTCCTCTCTTCCACAAGAAGGCGGCGGACCGAGATCTTCCGTGACAAGCCACTTCCTAGTTCCCCAGGCAAGTTTGGCTTACCCCGACAAGATACCGAGAATGCCTTAAACGAATCAATCCCTAATTTCGGCCTTCTCGCGCGCATCCTATCGGTTTGCCAACATTGCCGATGGTGTGAATTATAACCACCCTGCAAGCGCTGTCAATGCAGCCTTAATTCCCCGAGATCCCGCAAGTCCTTGTTATTTCGCAACTTGCAAGCCAGATCGCTCATAAGGGTGATAAGTTGGCCCGACGCGGATAGTTCTCCTTCTTGCAATAGTTTCCGCCTTTTCGTTATTTCATTATCGTCGTCTATCTTGCCTGACTTGAGCGGTTTGGGCAGAGTAGCATT
>DASRSQ010000380.1:0-32485 GCA_035656475.1 Gemmataceae bacterium
CATGAATGAAGCCAACGAACGCGATCCGTTCAATAATAACAGCTACGGCACACTCGTCGACCAGGGCTACAAGCTCGTCAGCCTGCCGATCCTGGACGTCAACGACTTCAACGAACGCGTCATCCGCGGCTACGAAGAAGGCTGGGGCGAACGCGATCTCCCCGCCGATCTCGGCCTGGCCCGCTCGCTGATCCCCGCTGGCACGGCGACACTGCGTGACTTCAGCAACATCGCACCGGAAATTCCGGAATACATTCCCGAGAATTGCACCGGCTGCATGGACTGCGTCACCGAATGCCCCGATACCGCCATCCTTGGCAAGGTCCTCAGCGAGACCGAGTGGAATGCCAAGATGCAGAGCATTCCCGAAGCCGACCGCGAACGCTTCAAGAAGGAATGGTCCAAGACCAAGAAGTATTACGACGGCTACAAGAAGAAGCTCGGCGACGGCGGCATGTTCAACATCATCATCGACCCGTCGAAGTGCAAGGGCTGCGCCGAGTGCGTGACCGTCTGCGACGACGACGCGCTGAAGATGATCGCGAAAAACGACGACGTCATGACCTGGTCGCGCAAGGCCCATCGCTACTTCAAGAACATCGGCCCGTCCAATGAAAAGTACATCAACGAGAACTTGCTCATCGACATGATGCTCAAGGAAAAGACGCATCTCTATGTCGGTGGCGCGGGTTCCTGCGCCGGCTGCGGCGAAGGCACCGCCCTTCGCATGATGTGCTCGGCGACCGGCGCCAAGTACGGCGATCAGTGGGCCCTCGTCGCGGCGACCGGTTGCAACACCGTCTACACCTCGACCTATCCTTACAATCCGTACCTGGTGCCATGGACGAACTCGCTGTTCGAAAACGCCCCGGCCGACGCCATTGGCGTTCGCATGCGTTGGGACCAGATGGGCTGGCAGGACAAGCCGATCTGGTGCATCGGCGGCGACGGTGCCATGTTCGACATCGGCTTCCAGGCCCTCTCCCGCCTCTTCGCCTCCGGTTACAACATCAAGGTCTTCGTCCTCGACACGCAGGTCTACTCCAACACCGGCGGCCAGGCCTCGACCTCGACCTACACCGGCCAGAACACCAAGATGAGCGTGCACGGCAACGCCTTCGGCGGCAAGCAGGAACGCCGCAAGGAAATCGCCCAGATCGCGATGATGCACCCGCGCACCTACGTCGCGCAGACGACGTGCGCTCATGTCAACCACTTCTACAAGTCGGTGATCGGGGCCCTCGAGTTCGACGGGCCGGCGCTCGTCGTCTGCTACACGACCTGCCAGCCCGAACATGGCGTCGCCGACAACATGGCCGGCGAACAGGCCAAGCTCGCCGTCGATAGCCGGGCGTTCCCGATTCTGATCTACGATCCGCGCAAGGGGGACAAGGTCAAGGATCGCCTGTCGCTCCAGGGCAATCCGGCCGTCAAGGACGACTGGTGGAAGAATCCGAAGTCGAACGAAGAAGTCACCTTCATCGACTTCGCCCGCAGCGAAGGCCGTTTCTCCAAGCACTTCGACAAGGACGGCAATCCCTCGCAGGTGCTCCTGCACGCGAAGCAGGACCGCCTCGAGAACTGGCACCTGCTGCAGGAACTGGCCGGTCTGCGCTAACGAAAAAAACCGCTGGCGGCGTGGCAGCGAAATCTGCCGCGCCGCGAGAGGTTGTTTCGATCACTTCGCTATTCGCCATCCAACACAATCCTAGCGACGATGGTAGTGATGCACGCCGTGCGTGTGGTAGTGGCCGCGCGACGTATGGTAGCGTCCGTTATACCAGCGATGGTAGGTCCGGACTCGGGGAGCGCAGTTGACTGTCCGATTGCGGACGTGGCGAACATGGCGAACCGCAACGCTGCGGGTCCGCGGCCCATGGGCCTCGGAGACCGATGGCATGGCAAACGCGGCCAGGAGAGCGAGGGACGCGACGGCGCCGAAGAGAATCTTGCGAGACATGGTTGAATCCTCACTGTGCTTCTATTTTGTCCGCCGCACACGCGGCGGGCTTCACTAGAAAAACGCCTTGCCGCAATGTGCTTGCGCCCGCCGTGACCAACTCTCACCTCGCTCTCATCAAACACGCGAATCTTGAGTTCGAAGCGATCCATACTGCCTTATCATTCGAGCGAGATAGTTAACCACGAAACACACGAAGCACACGAAAAAAATGCCGCTATCGAACACGTACCTGTCTCTGGTTTTTTTTCGTATGCTTCGTGTGTTTCGTGGTTCCAGCGCCTTCTCGCGATTCGTGGTTCGCGTAGGATCAGGCATAATTGACCACGAAACACACGAACCACACGAAAGAAAGGCAGGGATGAAATGACGGACATCATCTACAAGGAAGAGCGTTACCGAATCATGGGGCGTGTTTCGAAGTCTACAAGGAGATGGGATGCGGATTCCTGGAGGCGGTGCATCAAGAGTGCCTTGAGATGGAATTCGCGATGCAAGGAGTGTTATTCCGCCCTCGCGTCGAGCTTGGACTGAAATACAAGGGCGTGACTTTGAAGCAGGTCTACGTGCCTGACTTCGTGTGCATGGAGAAGATCGTGTTGGAGATCAAGGCTGTCAGCAATCTCGCCAAGGAACACCATGCTCAGGTATTCAACTATCTTCATGCGACCGGTTACAAGCTTGGCCTTCTCGTCAATTTTGGTCGCTATCCCAAGGTCGAATACGAACGCATCGTGCTTTAATTACGGAACCACGAAACACACGAAACACACGAAAGAAAAGCAAATCGAGCGAGTGCGTGCCTGATCGAGCGAGTTCTCGCCTGTGGTCTTCTTTTCGTGTGCTTCGTGTGTTTCGTGGTTCCGATGTCTTCCCGCCTTTTTTCGTGGTTCTCAGCGATTGCTTTCCCGCAAGAGGAGCGGTAGACTTAACCGATGTAGAACCTGCCTTCTGTCCTGCCGCTACGCCTCCCGCCGAAAGGACCGATTCTCATGTTCAAGCTGTGGAATCTCGCTTCCCGTGCGGACTTGCTGGATCGCCGCGAGTTGTTGCGTGTCGGCGGGCTGGCGCTGGCGGGGTTGTCGCTGCCGACGTTGCTGCAAAAAACAGCGGCGGCGGATCAGCCGCAGCGGGCTCGTCGCAATCGCAGCTTTGGGCAGGCGAAGAGCTGCATTATTCTGTATCTCTCGGGCGCGCCATCGCAGCTCGACATGTTCGATCCGAAGCCTGATGCGCCCGATGACATTCGCGGTGAATTCTCGACGATCAACACCGCGCTCACGGGCGTGCGCTTCACCGAGCTGGTGCCGCACACCGCGCGCTGGATGAACAAGATCGGCCTCGTGCGGACCATGAATCACACGCACAACGATCATGGCCGTGGCTCGTACTGGATGTTCACGGGCTATCAGTATCCCGGGTCGGTGCCGGACGTGAATTCGATGAGCCGCTCGGACATGCCACACCTTGGTTCGGTGATGGCGAAGCTCGCGCCGGGGCAGGGCCCGATGTTTCCGTTCGCGATCGTGCCGCACCGCATGGATGTCGCCGGCGGCCGCCGCGCGGGGCAATTCGCGGGCATGCTCGGCGGCCGATACGATCCCATGCTGACAGGCGGCAATCCGAACGACGACAACTTCCGCCTGGACCATCTGCCGCTCGCCGCCAACGAGGACGTTTCGGTCCTGCGTCGTCGGCTCACGCTCGCCGACCAGCTCAGCGCCCAATCTCGCGAGTTGCAGGAGCTGGCGGTCAGTCAGAATATTCGCGATAACCAAGCTCGCGCGCTCGACGTGCTCTCGTCCGATGCGGTACGCCGCGCCGTCGATCTTGCCGCGATTCCGGCTGCCGAGCGCACGCGCTATGGCCGCAATCTGTTCGGCCAATCAGTGTTGCTCGGCCGACGCTTGCTCGATGCCGGCGCCAGGCTTGTGCAATGCAACTGGCAGCGCACGCAGGGCAGCAATGGCTTCGCCTGGGACACGCACTGGAATAATTTCACCGCTCATCGCGAAGAGCTGGTGCCGCCGTACGAGCAGGCGTTCAATGCGTTGATGACGGACCTGGATCGTTCGGGCAAGCTGGATGAGACGCTAGTTGTGGTCGCCGCCGAGTTCGGACGATCGCCGAAAATCACGCGATCCAACAGCGGCCGCGAACACTGGCCGGATTGCTACAGTGTCCTCTTCGCAGGCGGCGGCATCCACGGCGGCACCGTCGTCGGCCGCTCCGACCGCATCGCCGCCTACCCAGCCGCGTCGCCGATGACGCCCGCCGACTTCACCGCGACAATCTATCACTGCCTCGGCATCGACCCGCACGCCGAGACGCACGATCAAACCGGCCGTCCCTTCATGCTGTCGCGCGGCACGCCGATTGCGGAGCTGGTTGGCACGTAGGTCAGGCTTTCCAGCCTGACACTCTGGCAGATCTCGTGACCTCAGGTCAGAAAAACTGACCTACAGAATCATCTCTTTGGCACCGGCGGGACCGTTCGATGCCAACAAGGCCTGTTCTCGCCGGAGGCGGCACGCGGCTGGCGTGACGCGACGATCGCAACTCAAATATCTTCCATGACTTATGATCGGAAAAGGCACGTCATATCGAATGGACGTACCGTGCAAAAATCACGTTTCAGGCATGTTTACAGAAAGAATCACGCCCGCACAACTTGCCCAAACTCGCATGGTAGAAAACTCTCGCAAACGCGATAATGATAGTGGTGGATAACCACCACACGGCGTGCGAGGAAAGGTCATGGCCGCAAACAATGCCCTACATCTGGATTTCGTGCAGCCGGGGATTGCGCGGATCACGTACGATCAGCCCGGCAGTCGGGCGAACACGCTCAACCAGGCGGTGCAGACCGAGTTCGAGAACCTCCTGACGCAGCTCGAGCAGACGCTGAACCTGCAGGGGTTGATTTTCTGCAGCGCGAAGCCTGGCATGTTCATCGCGGGAGCCGACCTCAAGGAGCTGGCGAGCGTGAAGCCAGACACGGTCGATGCGAAGTCGCTGACCCTGCGCGGGTTGAACTTTATCGGTCGGTTCGAGAAGTTGCCGTTCCCGACGGTGGCTCTGATCGACGGGGCGACGATGGGAGGCGGCACCGAGCTGGTTCTGGCAATGGATTACCGCCTGGCGGGCTCGCATCCGAAGTGCGACATCGGTCTGCCCGAGACGAAAATCGGCCTGATACCGGGCTGGGGCGGCACGCAGCGGCTGTCGCGGCTGATCGGGCCGAGCCTGGCCGTCGATTTCATCTGCACGGGTGAGCCGGTCAAGCCGCAGCGGGCGCGCGAGCTGGGCATCGTGTGGGACGCGGTGCCCTCCGACACGCTGCTCGCGGAAGGCCTGCGGCTTCTGGCCTGGTCGCGGGAGTCGGGCGATTGGCAGAAGATTCGCGCCAGGAAGCAGCAACCGGTTGGCCTGTCGGAGGATCAGGCGCAGTTCACGTTCGCCGTCGCCAAGGGGGCAGTCCTGGCCAAGACGAAGGGGCACTATCCGGCGCCGCTCGCCGCCGTCGATGCGATCGCACGTGGCTGCAATCTGACGCTCGACGAGGGGCTCAAGATCGAGACCGAATGCTTCGTCCCGCTCGTTGGCAGCACGATCTCGCGCAACCTCATCGCGATCTTCTTCATGAACCAGCGGCTCGCGAAGGACCCAGGCGTCGCGGATGCAAAGTTGACGCCGCGCGACGTACAGCGTGTTGGCGTCGTCGGCGCGGGCATCATGGGCGCCGGCATCGCCGGGGCACACGTCCGCAAGGGCGTGCCGACGGTGCTGACTGATGTCTCGAACGAGGCAATCGCGAAGGGCGTCGGCAGCATCACGAAGGTGTTGCAGACACGCATCGAAATTGGCCGGGCGACGCAGGCGGATCTGGCGTCGGCCCTGGCGGCGCTCAACACCGCGTCAAGTGTGAACCAGGTCGCGGATTGCGATGTCGTTATTGAGGCGGTGGTCGAGAACGAGGACGTGAAGACGAAACTCTTCCGCGACCTGCAGGCGATCGTGAAGCCTGACGCGATCCTGGCGTCGAACACGTCGACCATCTCGATCACACGCATGGCTCAGGCGGTCGCGAAGCCCGAGAACTTCGCAGGGATGCACTTCTTCAATCCAGTCGATCGCATGCAGCTCGTCGAGGTCATCCGCGGCAAGAAGACCAGCGATCAGACGGTGGTGACGCTCGTCGCGCTGGCAAAGAAGGTCGGCAAGACGCCCATTGTGGTCAAGGATTGCCCCGGATTCCTCGTGAATCGAATCCTGTTCCCATACCTCAATGAAGCAATGGTGCTGCTCGAAGAAGGCGCCGACCCGCGCGCCATCGACAAGGCGGCAAGCGATTTCGGCATGCCGATGGGTCCCATTACCCTGAGCGACGTGGTCGGCCTCGACACGTGCCTCTATGCGGGGATGGTCGTCAATCGCGCGTTCAAGGATCGCGCCAAGGACAATAAGATTCTTGCTGCTCTGGTTGACGCGAAGCGTCTGGGCCAGAAAACTGGCGCCGGCTTCTACAGTTACGCCAAGGGCTCGCGCGGCGTCGA
Source organism: Gemmataceae bacterium (assembly GCA_035656475.1). Taxonomy (GTDB): domain Bacteria; phylum Planctomycetota; class Planctomycetia; order Gemmatales; family Gemmataceae; genus SIAQ01. Next base: position 6,517 of record DASRSQ010000380.1, read on the forward strand.
TGATCCGGCGCTGACGCCGATCCTCGACAAGTGTCGCACTGGCAAACGCGAATTCACCGGTGAGGAGCTACGTGACCGCCTGTTCCTGCCGATGCTCGTGGAGGCAAGCATGGTGCTGTCGGAAGGGATCGTGCGATCACCAGAGGACGTCGATATGGGCCTCATCCTCGGCATCGGCTTCCCGCCGCAACACGGCGGCCTGTTGCGCTGGGCCGACACGCAAGGCCTCGACAAGGTGGCGGCCCGCCTCGCGAAGTACGAATCGCTCGGCAAGCGTTTTCATCCGACGGCGTTGATGCGAAAGGTGTCGGCGAGCGGGAAGGGATTTTTCGCAATGTGAGGTTGCCAAGACCCGCGATGAGTGCAGCGATTCGCGGGGGTCGAACGCCCAGGAATCGCTGCACTCATCCTGGGGTTTGGCGTGGAGACCGAAATGTTTGATCAAGACCTGCAGGAATACCTGCGCGTCATTCTCGATAAAGGATTCGCGGGAAACGCCCTGTATTTGCAACAGAACGCTGCTCGGCGTATCGACGCCTGGCGAATCGGGGCCGATGCGAATCATCCGGCGGCGCAATTCTTTCTCGGGCTGTGCTACGCTCACGAAATCGCGGCGCCGCTCAATAGCCTCGAAGCCGTTCGGCTGATTCAGATGGCTGCGGAAAGCGGTTTTGCCCCGGCGCAGACGCAGCTTGCGCTGCAGTACGAAGAAGGCCGCGAGGTGAAGCGCGATCTCGACGAGGCGCTGCGCTGGTACGCGCGCTCCGCGGATGCCGGCTTTCCGCTGGCGCAATATCGGCTCGGCTGGATGTACGAAGGCGGTCGCGGCGTGACACAAGATCCGGAACGCGCGCTCAACTGGTATCGGCCGGCGGCAGAGCAAGGCTGCGTGGCGGCTCAATTCAATCTCGCGCGCATGTGCGAAGATGGCCGCGGCGGGACGATCGATATCGTCGAGGCGGCACACTGGTATCGAGCGGCCGCGGAGCATGGTTACGCGCCAGCGCAGTATGCGTGGGGACACCTGCACGAACTAGGCCGGGGGGCGATGCAGAACGATTTCGAGGCGGTGCGCTGGTACCTGAAGGCGGCCGAGCAAGGCTACGAGGCCGCCATGCACAATCTCGCCTGGATGTACGAGGAAGGTCGCGGCATCGAACGCGATTACCTCGTCGCGGCGAAGTGGTACCTGAAAGCCGCCGAGCGTGGTTATGCGATGGCCCAGAATAATCTTGGCTGGATGTATCAGCAAGGCACCGGCTTGCCGAAGGACGATATCGAAGCGGTGCGCTGGTATCGCGAAGGCGCCGAACGCGGCTATCGGACAGCCCAGTACAACCTCGGCTGGATGTACGAACAGGGACGTGGCGTCGAACAGAATGATCTCGAAGCCGTGCGCTGGTATCGTGCCGCGGCGGAGCAAGGCGATCCGGCGGCGCAGAACAATCTCGGCTGGATGTACAAGGAAGGCCGCGGCGTGTCGCAGGACGATGCCGAGGCGGTGCGCTGGTATCGCAAGTCGGCCGAGCAAGGCAATCCGTCGGCCCAGAACAATCTCGGCTGGATGTATCAGCGCGGCCGGGGCGTGCCGCGTGATGACAAGGCGGCGGTTGCGTGGTATCGCAAGGCGGTCAAGGAGCAGCACGCGCCGGCGATGAACAATCTCGGCTGGATGTATCAGGAAGGCCGCGGCGTGCAGCGCGACTATCTGCGCGCGGTGAAGTGGTACCTGCGGGCGGCCAAGCTTGGCTACGCGACGGCCCAGAACAATCTCGGCTGGATGTATCAGGAAAGCCGTGGCGTGCCTCTCGACTACGAGCGCGCGGTGAAGTGGTATCGCCGTGCTGCCAAGCAAGGAAACCTCGACGCGCTCAACAATCTCGGCTGGATGTATCAGGAAGGCCGCGGCGTGCAGGAGAACGACGTCAAGGCGGTGAAGTGCTATCGCCGGGCCGCCCGGCTGGGATATGCGGCGGCGCAGAACAATCTCGGCTGGATGTTTCAGGTCGGTCGTGGCGTCGAACAGGACGATGTCCGTGCCGTCTTCTGGTATCGCCGCGGCGCCGAGCAGGGCGACTCGGCGGCGCAATATAACCTCGGCTGGATGTATCAGCAAGGCCGCGGAGTGCCGCGCGATTACATTGAGGCGGTGCACTGGTATCGCAAGGCGGCCCGTCAGGGATACGCTGCCGCGGACAACAATCTCGGTTGGATGTTCCAGAACGGTCTGGGCGTGCGGCAGGACGATCGCCGGGCGCTGCGATACTACCGGCGCGGCGCGGAACGTGGCGATGCGGCGGCGCAGTACAACCTCGGCTGGATGTTTCAGGAAGGCCGCGGCGTGAAGCGCGACGACGCGCAAGCGGTGCACTGGTATCGCCACTCGGCCAAGCAAGGCTATCCGTCCGCGCTCAACAATCTTGGCTGGATGTACCAGCTCGGTCGCGGCGTCGGACAGGATGACCGCGAGGCGGTGCGCTGGTATCGCAAGGCCGCCGAGAAAGGGGACGAGGTCGCGCAGAACAATCTCGGCTGGATGTACCAGGTCGGTCGCGGCGTGCCAAAGAATGCGCGCAAGGCAGCTCGCTGGTATCGCAAGGCGGCGCGGCGCGGCTACGCCCAGGCGCAGAATAATCTCGGCTGGCTGTATCAGATCGGTCGCGGCGTGACGCTCGACGATCGCAAGGCCATCGCGTGGTATCGCCGGGCTGCACAGCAAGGTTACGCGGCGGCGATGAACAATCTCGGCTGGATGTTTCAGGAAGGCCGTGGCGTGCCGGCGGACGATCGTCGCGCGGTCACTTGGTACCGCAAGGCGGCGGCGCGTGGCGATGGCGGCGCGATGAACAATCTCGGCTGGATGTATCAGGAAGGCCGCGGCGTGCCGCAGGACGATGAGGAAGCCGTTTACTGGTACAGCCGGGCCGCCCATCTCGGCGATCCAGGGGCGATGAACAACCTCGGCTGGATGTATCAGGAAGGCCGCGGCGTGCGGGGCAATCCGCGCAAGGCGTTTCGCTGGTACCTGCGCGCGGCGAAAAAGAACCACGCGGCCGCCCAGAATAATCTTGGCTGGCTGTACCAAGAAGGGCTCGCCATCGAGCGCGATGATCGCCGAGCGATCCTCTGGTATCGTCGAGCTGCCCGCCAAGGCGATCCGGCGGCGATGAACAATCTCGGCTGGATGTATCAAGAAGGCCGCGGCGTCGAGCAGGATGACGGCATGGCGTTCCGCTGGTATCGCAAGGCCGCGCGCCTGGGCGATCCGTCGGCACAGAACAATATCGGCTGGCTCTATCAGGAAGGCCGCGGCGTCGAACAGGATGACGAGCAAGCCATGAATTGGTATCTGCTCTCCGCTGAGCAACATCATCCGCCGGCGCAGAACAATATCGGCTGGATGTATCAGGAAGGCCGTGGCGTCGAACAGAACGACGAGGAGGCGTTGCGCTGGTATCGCAAGGCGGCCGAGCGTGGCGACGCGACGGCGCAGAACAATCTCGGTTACATGTATCAGGAAGGGCTCGGCGCCGATCGAGATGATGTCGAGGCGGTGCACTGGTATCGCAAGGCCGCGGCCCAGGGAGATGCGTCCGCGCAGAACAGCCTCGGCTGGATGTACCAGGAGGGACGCGGCGTCGAACAGAACGATGCCGAGGCGGTCAAGTGGTATCGCGCCGCCGCCGACAATGGGCACATTGCGGCGATGAACAATCTCGGCTGGATGTATCAGGAAGGCCGCGGCGTGACTGAGGATGACGCCAAGGCGATCGAATGGTATCGTCGTTCCGCCGAGCAAGACAATCCGGCCGCCCAGAACAATCTCGGCTGGATGTATCAGGAAGGCCGCGGCGTGGAAAAGGATCAGGCGGCCGCCGCCGATTGGTATCGCAAGGCCGCGGAGCAGAGCGATCCGGTCGCCCAGCACAATCTCGGGCTGATGTATCAGGAAGGGGACGGCGTGGAGCAGGACATGAGCGAGGCGCTCAAGTGGTTCCGCCGCGCCGCGGACCAGGATTATCCGCCGGCCCAGTGCAGCCTCGGCCAGGCGTATCAGGAAGGCAACGGCGTGGACGTCGATATGAAGCGCGCCCTGTTCTGGTACAACAAGGCCGCCGAGTTCGGCGATGCCGAAGCAGAGGAAAGATTGCGCGAGCTGAACGCCAGTGATTCAGAATCGGATTCTTGATCGCAGCTTCTGGCTGCGAAGTTCATGGAGGAACGATCATGGCCAATTTCCGCGGACATATCAGCACCAGCGGCGTGCTGGGCGTCGGCGTCGGCGTCTTCGGCTACTACTACATGCACTACGACTGGGGCACCGCGTGCCTCGCCGGTGGACTCACGACCATCGGCGGCATGCTCCCCGATCTCGATTCCGACAGCGGTATCCCCGTCCGTGAACTCTTCGGACTCGCCAGCGTTCTGGCACCGCTACTCCTCTTTCATCGCGTTCAATCCTACGGCTTCACGGCGGAGCAGCTCCTCGTCGTGCTCGCCGGCATCTACCTGGTCGTCCGCTACGGCCTGGCGGAATTGTTCCGGCGCGTCACCGTACACCGCGGCATGTTCCACAGCGTTCCCGCCATGATCATCGCGGGCCTGGCCGTGTTCGTCATGTATCGCCTGCCGGACGCTCCAACTCCAACCGACGAGCTGCGCAAGCGGCTTTATCTCGCTGCTGGCACGATGATCGGGTTCCTGTCACACCTTGTGCTCGATGAATTGTTCGCCGTCAACCTGATGGGCGTGGTGCCGAAGCTGAATCAGTTCGCGGGAAGCGCGCTCAAGCTGAAATCGGATTCCTGGGGCGCGACCGCGTTAACCTACGCGATCCTCTGTACCCTCGGCTACATGGCATGGATGTCAACGCGCCAACCGGTGCCTCAATGGGCATGGGAGTAACTCGCTCAAGGCAAAAGTGAAAGGGAAACGGCAAAGTGGAATGGGTATTCCACTTTTTCCTTTTTACTTTTGCCTTGCTAACGTCGGTTCATGGTCGAGAGATGGTCGGCGACGAGGAGGCCGTCCAGCATACGGCGGGATTCGTGGTCGCCGGGTTCCGCACTCAGGATCTGCTGCAAGACGACGATTGCCTGCTTGGAATCGCGATTGACCTGGTGCATGCGTGCAAGCGCACGCATCAGCGGCATGTTGCCTGGCACATCGGCGAGTCCCTGCTCCAGCAGCCAGACGGCCAACGGCGTGACGTCGAGCTTGCTCGCGGCCTCGGCCATTTCCAGATGCACGTCAACCTCGGCCGGCGTATGGACGAGCAAGTCCTCGCCCAACTCGATCACCTTGCGCCAGTCCTTGTTGCTGTTGGCCAGGCGCATCTTCGACCGGATCGTCAGCACATTCAGGGAATTGAGCCAGCGACCGAGTGTCCCCTTGGTGTTGCGGCGATTCATGTCTCGCAGGCTTTTGCGATAGCTGGTGTTGCTCGGATCGAGCTTGAGCGCGTTATTGAGGAGTTGGCGAGCATAGTCATCGCCCCCGCCTTCGGCGAGAACCTGGACCGCGCGATCGTGATAGGCCGCCGCGGTGCGTGCCTGGTCGAGCGTCACGAACGGCGTGACGGCGGTCGGCGCGGCCGGTTCGGGCGCGGGCTTCGCCGCCGTCATCACGGTCGGGGTCGCCTCGTCGCCGTCATGCAGGGTCGATTCGTCCTTGTCCTCTTCACCCACATCGTTTTGATCCGCCTGCACGTGCTTTAACGCCCGCAACAGATCGCGCGGCGTCGCATAGCGGTCGTCCGGCTTCTTCGCCAGCATCTTGCGAACGATCCCGCTGAAGGCAAACGACACCGCCGGATTGGCCTGGCGCACCTCCGGCGGCGGCGACTCGAGATGCTGGAACAGGCGTTCGCCCAGTCCGCCCTGAGCAAACGGCGCCTTGCCGGCGAGCATGTGGTACGCGGTGCAGCCGAGCGAGTAGATATCGCTGCGGATATCGGTGGCGGCACTGTCGCGAGCCTGCTCGGGAGACATGTAGTCGATGGTGCCGACGGTGTTGCCCTCGCGCGTGACACGGAACTCATCATCGTCGGCGGCGCGAGCGAGACCGAGGTCGGCGAGCTTGACGACCGTCTTCGTGCCAACACGTGCAAGCAAGATATTGGATGGCTTGATATCGCGATGGACGATGCCCTGATTGTGGGCATGATCGAGGGCACGAACCGCCTGGATCAAGATGCGGCGTGCCTCGACGGGCTTGAGCCGGCCGTGCTTGCTGAGATAGCGTCCAAGATCGATGCCCGCGACGAATTCGAGGGCAAGGTAGTGCAAGTCGCGCACGCCATCGTGGCCACATTCGTAGATGGTGACGATGTGCGGATGACTGAGGCGCGCAGCATGCCGGGCTTCCCGGCGGAAGCGCTCGCGCGCAAGATCATTCTTGGCAAGGTCGGTCGACAGGACCTTGAGTGCGACGGTGCGGCGCAACTCCAGGTCGGTTGCCTTGTAGACCGCTCCCATACCGCCGGTGGCGATGTGGCAAACGATCTCATACTTGCCCAGGCGAGAACCCACTTCCAGAACGCCTTCGGGCATGCCTTCACCTGTTCATTCTGTCGGACGGGTCTTCCTTGTTGATACGGAACCAGGGCGCTTGGGGAATATGGCCGAGGGGAACCGTTTGCCACGCCTTCATCGTAGCATCTCGGTCCCATGCGGACAATCCCGTTTGCGAAGTGTCCACCATTCCTGACACCCCGGATCAGGAATTCCCGAGTGCTTAGTGGCTAGGCGCCCGTACCCAACGTACGATTCGAACGCTCTCCCTAATGCTTTGGCAAAGCTAAATTGTCGGGAGGGCGAGGCTCCGGCCGAGCCGTGAAGCCGCTGAAAGTTCAAGGCTCGGCAGGAGCCTCCCCCTCCCGGTTCCCGACATTTCAGTTGTGCCAGAGCACTAGCCACTAATTCACCGGCGGCAACAGCTGCGGTGGCGGGCCCTTGAATGTTGGAACGGGCGAGACGAGGTTGAAGGAATTCTCTGCCGGGCCGGCGCCAGCTGGATAATTCTGCGAATTGCCGACCGGAGGTTGTGCTGCCGGATACGTTCGGCGGAAACCGAATGGGCCGAGCGTGCGCATCCGTTCTTCGTGGAAGATCAGTCCGTGCGTTTGCAGAATGGTGCCCGTGCGACGCTCCAGCGTTGCCAGGGCGACATTGTAATTGGTGAGCGCCTGCACTTCGGAGGTGACGGCGGTCCCCCAGTCGTTGAGGGCCTGCAGCACGTTCAGGTAGATGCTCTGCCCGGCCTTGAACTTCTCGCTTTGCACTTTGACGTTGATCTCGGCCGCGGCCCGCGCGTCCTTGTAAGCGAGATACTGCTCGAAGGCGCTGTCGAGATCACGTACGGTCTGCGTAAGTTCGTGAATCGCCTGGTGTAGGCCCTGCTGCAGATTGGCGCGATCCTTCTCGATCAGCAGTTTCTCCTGGCGAACCAGCGCCCGCCCCTGACGGAGACCGAGCGGAACGGAGAAATTGACGCCGAGCGTCCAGTTTTGATAGACGCCCGGGGATGTCGAAATCGAGTCGTTGTTCGGCATGATGCCCGTCAGTCCGTTGAACTGGTAGTTAGCGAAGGCATTGAGCTGAGGCAACATCTGATTCTCGGCCTGCAGCAAGCGCTGCTGTTCGGCCTCGATGATGATCTTGAGTTCAATAATGTCGGGCCGGGTCATCTCTGCGATTTCGACCAGCTTCGCCCATTCAGGCCGCAGGCGATCGGTTGTCGGCGGCGACACGGGAATGATGAACTTGTCATCCGCCGGCGGCAGGCCGAGGATGTTGCGCAACAAGCCTTCGCGTACAAGCACGTTCGCATTGGAGGCAACGAGGTTCGCCTTGAACTGCGTGTACGTCACGCGTGCCTGGGCGACGTCCTTGGCATCAGCGAGTCCCGCATCGAGCCGGGCCTGTTCGCGCAAGTACGCCGCCTCCGAAAGTTGGACCTGGATGCGCTTGGCCCAGGCATCGGTGCGAGCGTTGACGAGGTTCCAGTACGCTTCGATGATGCCACGCACCATTTCCTGGACGCTGTCCTTGTACTGGAAGAAGGAGACCTCGGTGTTGAGCCGGGCGATGACGACCGGGGCCATGTTCACGCGGAAGCCGCCGCCTTGCAGCAATGGCTGGGTGTAGCCGAGGTTGACGCTGCGGGTGTCTTGCGGATTGAGCGGGACGCCGTTGATGCCGAGCGATGGGTTGAAGGCGCCGCCGAAGTGGGTCGGGTTTTCGGTCCAGGTCGCGCTCGCCTGTCCACCGAGCACGTTGGTCTGGCTCAAGCCGAGCGAGCCGAGATAGGCACTGGCGGGAGAGCTGGTGATGACGGCCCGCGTCTGGTCAGGCGGCGCAAGTAGCGCGAATGGCACGTTGTTGCGATACCACTGATTGTTGAAGGTGAGCTTGGGATCGAACGCTGCTTGCGCCTGGTCAATGGTGGTGTTGTTGATGGCCGCGTCGTAGATGGTCTGCCCGCTCGCCGTCGCGGTGAGCCCGGTCACGACGCGCACGACGCGCGTCCGCTCCAGCCCGATACGGATGGCGTCATCGAGCGATAGATTCCAATCCTCAAGATCAGGCCGCGGATTCGACACCGTGCGTGGCGACACATTCGGCGGAATCGGAATCGCCGGAAGCTGCTCCGGCTCGCGAACCGCGATGGTACGCTGCTCAGGCAAAATGATGCTATGCGCAAGCTCACGCGGCGCAACGCCACAGCCAGCGGCCAGGAGCATCATGCTTATGAGCCAACGCTTCATGCGTCTTCCAGGGATACGGATTCAAATGCAAGCCGAACACTAATCGAACACTAATCGAACGCTAATCTAGTGCGGGCGAAGTCACGATCATTCTCGCGATTCATTAGTGTTCGATCAGTGTTCGATTAGTGTTCCGCTCTCTTGTGCAGGTCGTCGAGAATCAGCCGTTTCCATTGCAGTTCGGATTTGTGGCCATAGTTCACCAGATAGCCGACACGTTGCCGCGAGATTCGCATGTAGTTGAACAATTGAGCTTCGTGCTCTGAGATCAGCTCCGATACGGCTTTCAGTTCGACGACAATTCCGCCAGACACGATGAGGTCCGGTATGTAACGAGTGAGAAGCTCTCGCCCTTTGTAGTACACGGCAAGTTCTTGCTTTGTCACGAAAGAGATTCCGCGAAGCGACAACTCGATTTCCAGGCTCTGCTGGTAGATTTCCTCTGCCATGCCATAGCCGATCTCGTTGTACACTTCGAATGCCGCGCCCATGAATCGATATCCTTCTTCCTTGAACATTGGGCGTCTCCTCGATTCGTTAGTGTTTGATCAGTGTTCGATTAGTGTTCCGTTCGTATTCTCCGCTTGCCTATTCCCGGGCTTGTTCCAGATTCGCTTCCCCATCTTCCTCCGTCGCGCGTCGATGCAGGATCTCGGCTGCCCGATTGAAATCAGTGGTGTCCGCGACGACTTCACCGTCGACGAGGACCAGAGCTCGCCGGGCACGCCGTGCGACGTCCAGGTCGTGGGTCACCAGGATCACTGTCAGCTTCTCTTTCTCGTTGAGCTGACGGAACAACATCATGATCTCACGACTCGTACGCGTGTCGAGGTTTCCCGTCGGCTCGTCACACAACAAGATCGGCGGCTGATTGATCAACGCTCGCGCAATCGCCACACGTTGCTGCTGCCCGCCGGACAATTGGCTCGGCCCATGGTCGAGTCGGTTACCCAGGCCGACACGTTCCAGCATCTCGGTTGCGCGCTTGGCCCGATCACTCCGCGGCACACTTGCGTTGTACAACAACGGCACCTCGACGTTCTCGAGTGCCGTCGTCCGCGCCAATAGGTTGAAATTCTGGAACACGAATCCAATCCGCCGGCTGCGCACCTGCGCCAATTGATCCGCGTTCAACCCGGCCACCTCGTCGCCCGCGAGCCGATAACTTCCGGAAGTTGGGCGGTCCAGGCAGCCCAGCGTGTTCATCAGCGTCGACTTGCCTGACCCCGATGGCCCGATGAGCGCAACGAATTCCCCCTCGGCGATGTCCAGGGATACTCCGCGCAGAGCCTCCACCTTGACTTCGCCCAGGTCATATGTCTTGCACAGATTACGCAGTTCGATCAGGGCCATGTTAATTTTCGTTGACTTTCCTGATTGTATCGGTCAGGGACAGGGTGCATTTCAACTTACTTTGAGAGTTGGGAATGGAAGTGCCGGATTTGCGGCCTGATGCCCAAGATTTCATTCGATTCGAGGCGAAGACCGTTCGATAACTATACAGTCGAATTGGCTTTGCAAAAAGAATCTCATTTGGGTAAGTTTTACCTTCTGGCAGACAAGGCGGTCTGCGGCTCCCCAACCAGTGGGGAGGATACTGAGAGGGATCTTATGTGCGGTATCGCGGGGATCGTTCACACCCAAGGCAATCGCGTTCCCGATCTCGAATCCCAGATCATCGCCATGAGCGCCCTCATCAAACATCGCGGGCCGGACGGCGAAGGATTCTGGCTGCACCCGCACAATTACGTCGGCCTCGCTCATCGCCGGCTTAGCATCATCGATCTCTCGACCGGCGATCAGCCCATGACCGATGAAGCCGGCAACTGGCTCATCTTCAACGGCGAAATCTACAACTACATCGAACTCCGCGAATCGCTCGGCGTCGACAGCTTCCGCACCAAGTCCGACACCGAGGTCATCCTCCGCGCCTACGAGAAATGGGGCACCGACTGCCTGCAGCACCTGCGCGGCATGTTCTCCTTCGCCCTTTGGGACGAACGCAAGCAGCAGCTCTTCTGCGCCCGCGATCGCTTCGGCATCAAACCGTTCTACTACACACAGCAACGCGATCGCCTCTACTTCGCATCGGAAGTGAAGGCGCTATTGCCGTTCCTGCCGAGCATCCGCACGAATGCAGAAGCGCTCAAGGAATATCTGAGTTTCCAGTTCTGCTTCCAGGGCAAGACGCTGTTCGACAATGTCGCCGAGTTGCAGCCTGGCCATTGCTTGATCGTCAAGAACGGGACGGTGACGGTCCAGCGTTACTGGCAGGTCTACTACAACCTCGATTTCGATCACACCGAGAAATACTTCAGCGACCAGATCGTCAAACTCTTCGAGGACTCGGTGAAGGTGCATTGCCGGGCGGATGTGCCGATCGGCGCCTACGTCAGCGGCGGTCTCGATTCGAGCATCGTCGCCTCGCTGGCATGCAATCACACGTCATCGACGCTCTTCGGCTTCACCGGCCGATTCGGCGTCGATCCGCGCTATGACGAATCAGGATATGCGCGTGACCTGGCGAAGCATCGCGGGTTTCAGCTTTACGATGTCGATATCACGCCCGAGGATTTCCGCGAGAACATTCGCAAGGTTATCTACCATCTCGACTACCCCGTCGCGGGGCCGGGCTCGTTCCCGCAGTACATGGTGTCGCAGCTTGCGAGCAAGTCGCGCAAGGTGGTGCTCGGCGGCCAGGGGGGCGACGAAATCTTCGGCGGTTACGTCCGCTATCTCATCGCGTATTTCGAGCAGTGCATCAAAGCAGCCATCAACGGCACAACGAACTCGGGCAGCTTCATCGTCACGTATCAATCGATCATTCCGAACCTTTCGACGCTGCGCAGCTATGTGCCGATGATGCAGGAGTTCTGGCGCGAGGGATTGTTCGAGGATATCGATCGCCGTTATTTCCGTTTGATCAATCGCGCTCCGAGTCTGGGCGACGAGATTCGCTGGGACGTGCTCGGCGACTACGACATTTTCGAGACGTTCAAGTCGATCTTCCGCGCGGACAACGTAGGGAAAGAATCGTACTTCGACAGCATGACGCATTTCGACTTCAAGACGCTGTTGCCGGCGCTGTTGCAGGTCGAGGATCGCGTCAGCATGGCGCATGGGATCGAATCGCGCGTGCCGTTCCTGGATCATCCGATCGTCGAGTTCGCCGCCACGGCGCCGTCGAACATCAAGTTCAAGGATGGCAAGATGAAGCACCTGTTGCACAACGCGATGGGTTACACCCTGCCGCCGTCGATCTTGAATCGCAAGGACAAGATGGGCTTCCCGGTGCCGCTGAACGATTGGATGCGGAATGAGGTGCGCGATTTCGTGATGGACATTCTGACGACGCGCACGGCCAGCGAGCGCGACTTCGTGGACAATCGCGTGGTCGTCAACAGCCTGCAGAATGAGCCGCAGTTTGGCCGCAAGATCTGGGGCCTCCTGTCGCTTGAGATCTGGCAGCAGGAGTTCCACGACAAGGAAGCGTTCTACAAGAACATGGTGCGTCCGCCCGTGAGTGCGGTGACGACCAAGGCACAGGCGGCGTGATGTTTAGCCCCGCCTCGGAGAGGCGGGCGGACGTGTCGCTGTCGCAGACGATGGATTCAGCCCGCCTGCCTCTGCGAGGCAGGGCTAAACGGAACACGGAATCTAATTTCAAGGAGGATACGCATGAACGTGCTCATCACCGGCGGCGCCGGATTTGTCGGCTCGCATCTGGCGGATCGCCTGCTCGCGCGCGGCGACCGTGTCACCGTCATCGATAATTACGCCACGGGCCGGCGAGATAATCTCACTCCACATGTGAATCTGAACGTCATCGAAGGAACCATCGCGGACGCCACGCTGGTCGACAAGGCGTTTGCTGCCGGCACCCCGGACATCGTGGTGCATGCGGCCGCTTCGTACAAGGATCCCGAGGCGTGGGTCGAGGACACCTACACCAACATTCTCGGATCGATCAACGTCGTCCGCGCCAGCCAGAAAGCGAAGGTCAAGCGCGTCGTCTATTTCCAGACCGCGCTGTGCTATGGCCTCAAGCCGCAAGAACAGCCGATCACGCTGAACCATCGCATTCATTCGTACGGCTCCAGCTACGCGATCAGCAAGACCGGCGGCGAGCAGTACATCGACCTGAGCGGGCTCGACTACATCAGCTTCCGCCTGGCGAATGCCTACGGCCCGCGCAACCTCAGCGGCCCGCTGCCGACGTTCTACCAACGGCTCACGACGAACAAGCCGTGCTTCGTCATGGACACGCGCCGCGACTTCATCTACATCGCCGATCTCGTCGATTGCGTCATCAAGGCCATCGACGGCATGGGCACGAAGGGCGCCTACCACATCTCCTCCGGCGGCGATTTTGCCATCAAGGAGTTGTTCGACGAAACCGTCAAGGCGCTCGGCATCAAGCTCGACAAGGACGTCGAAGTCCGCCCGCGTCTGCCCGATGACACGTTCACGATCCTGCTCGATCCGTCGAAGACGAACAAGGACTTCCAATGGAAGACCACGACGCCGCTCGGCTTCGGCATCCAGAAGGCGATCGAATACTATCGCGCCTTCGGCATCTCGCAAACGTTCACGCACCTCAAGGCGATGGACGGCCCGGTCAAGAAGGTCGCGTAAACAATTGGTTTTTGCCGCTTGCGGCTTAGCGCTCGCCGAATGGTTTCAGCGAGCGCGAAGCCGCTAGCGGCCATCTTGGAGACGTCCCATGAACACATTCGATCGTAGCCATATTCTCGTCGTCGGCGGCGCCGGGTTCGTCGGCAGCAATCTGGTGCGCGAGCTGATCGCGACATCGTCGGCGAAGGTGTTGATCGTTGACAATCTGCTGTCCGCCGAGCGCAGCAATGTGCCGATCGCCCAGAACGTCGATTTCATCCAGGGCTCGATCACGCACGACGCGGTGCTCAAGCAGCTCCCGCGCGATCTCGATTATGTGTTCCACCTCTCGACGTATCACGGCAACCAGAACTCGATGGCCGACCCACTCGCGGACCATGAGAACAACACGTACACGACCATCAAGCTTTACGATCACCTCAAAACGTACAAGCTGAAGAAAGTCGTCTATTCCTCGGCGGGCTGCACTGTCGCCGAAAAGACGTATGGCGAAGCGAAGGCGACGACCGAGGATGATCCGGTGTCGCTTTGGCTCGACACGCCTTACCAGATTTCGAAGATCATCGGCGAGTTCTATTCGAACTACTATTTCAAGGCCCACAAGCTGCCCGTCGTGAAGGCGCGGTTCCAGAACGTCTACGGCCCGGGCGAAATTCTCGGCGCCGGCCAATGGCGCGGCACCACCGCGACCGTTTGGCGTAACGTGATCCCGACGTTCATCTATCGCGCGATCAAGCAGATGCCGTTGCGCGTCGACAACGGCGGCATCGCGAGCCGGGATTTCATCTATGCCCGCGACATCGCGCGCGGCCTGATGCATTGTGCCGCCTACGGCGAAGCCGGCGAGGCGTACAACGTGGCGAGCGGCGAAGAGACGTCGATCCTCGACCTCGCGAACCTGATCAACGAATACGCCGGCAATCGCACGCCTCTCGACCTGGCCCCGAAACGCAGCTGGGACCGCTCTGGCAAACGCTTCGGCTCGACCGAGAAGGCGAAGGAGAAGATTCAGTTCTCCGCCGAGGTGGCGCTCAAGGATGGATTGCGGCAGACGGTGCAGTGGACGAAGGATAATCTGGCGCTGATCGAGGCGTGCATCGCGAAGCACAGCGTGCAAATGGCGTCCGCAGCGGCGTGATTGTTACCGCTGGCTTCGCGCTCGCCCGAAAGGTTCGGCGAGCGTGAAGCCGCACGCGGCGATTCACGCAATCGTCCGGCCCCCGTCCACCGGCAGACAAATCCCCGTCACGAAATCGTTGTCGATCAGAAACAACACCGCCTGCACGATGTGGGCTGGCGTTCCTTCGCGCTTCACCAGCGTGCCCGCGATCGCTTCATCGCGCTCGGCCTGCGGCAGGTCCGGCGGCAACATCACGGGGCCCGGCAGGATGCAATTGACGCGGACCGACGGATTACGGGCGGCGAGCTCCACGGCGAGCGTGCGCGTCAAGGCGGGTATCGCGCCTTTTGATGCCAGGTACGGAGCATAGTCGAGATACGGTCGTTCCGTCGCCCAATCGCCCAGGTTGATGATCGTGCCGCCTTCGGTTTGTCTGGCCATGGCGAGGCCGGCATGTTGGCTGCACAAGAATGTGCCGAGGGTGTTAACTTCGAAGAAATGACGCACGTCGGCGGCGGTGACATCTTCCAGCTTCTTGCTGCCCCAGTCGCCGGCGCAATTGATGAGCACATCGAGCCGGCCGAACTCCGCCAGTACCGCGGCGATCATCGCTAGTACCCCGGCCTCATTGCCAACGTCGGCCTGGACGCTCAACGCGGGCACGCCTTTCGCCTTAAATTCGGCAACGGTTTGCTCCGCGTCCTCGCGCGATTTGCGATAGTGGATGGCGATGGCATAACCGCGCGCGGCCAGTGCTTCGACAACATGGTGGCCGACGCGTTTTTTGCCGCTGCCCGTGACGAGGGCGACTTTGCGCGTAGTCATACGACCATACTACATGAGATGATGGCAAACATCGAAAGGCAAATCTTCGCTCTGGCTAATCCGGATGGGTCTTGAACACCTGATCCATCCCGTCGGCGCAATGCAGAAACACCTTGAACAGCGTCGGGTCGAACTGGCCGCTCGATGAATCGGTCATCAGCTCGACCGCGGCAGTGTGTGACAACGCCGGCTTGTGCGGGCGGCGTGAACGCAGGGCGTCGTACACGTCGGCGATCAGCACGAAGCGGGCGGCCAGAGGGATGTCGTCGGCAGCGAGGCGATCGGGATAGCCGGTACCGTCCCAGCGTTCGTGATGATGCCGCGTGATGTCGATCGCCATCTGCAGGAACGCGGCGGCGAAGCCATGATTACGAGCGACTTTGGTCAGGATATCCGCTCCGATGGTCGTGTGCGAGCGCATCAGGACGCGTTCGTCGTCGGTGAGTTTGCCGGGCTTGAGGAAGACGTATTCGGGCAGGCCGATCATGCCGATGTCGTGCAGCGGGGCCGTCCCTTCCAGAAGCTGGATAAAACCCTGATCGACAATGCCCTGGAAGTAGGGCGTGCGTGCGGCTTCCTGGGCCAGCGTGCGGACGTAGGCCTGGATGCGCGTCAGGTGGGCAGTGCTCTCGACGCCGCGATAGGCGACAAGCTCGGCGACGGCAAGCGTCAGGGCGTTGCGAGCGTCGACGAGGTCGCTGTCGCGGGCACGCAGGTTGTGCTCGAGTTGTTGATTGAGGCAAAGCAGCGACTGAGCGAGCGAGTCGGAGCGGTCCTGCGCATCCTTCAGGCGAAGAGCAGATTTCACGCGAGCGATGAGCTGAACGATGCTGAACGGCTTGGCGAGAAAGTCGTCGGCGCCGGCGATCATCATGGCCGACATCTCTTCGACGGTGACGCGGCCCGAGGTCATGATGATTTTCAAGTTCGGCGTCGTTGGCGTCTCGCGCAGAATCCGCAGCAACTCGTCGCCACGCATCCGCGGCATCTCGACATCCACGAGCAACATGTCGTAGGCGGTATTGCGAACCATGTCGAGCGCCTCCTGGCCGTCGGAGGCCTCATCGAATTGCAAACACTCGCCCCCCAGGGCATGGCCGGCAATGCGGCGCATCATCGCGTCGTCGTCGACAATCAGAATCCGGTGCTGCGGCGACGCCTTCCGCTCCACCGCCACACGCGCCGGCATCAGCTCGGGGCCGGCTTCACGCGCGGGCAGATAGTCGCCCGAATTCGAGCGCAGGAACGGCAACAACGCCCGCATCAACGCCTGCGGTGTCGGGAAGCGATCCTCCGGCTTCGTGGCCATCATCCGGGCCAGGATCGCACTAAAATTGACCGGAATGTCAAAACGCTCATGATTTAAGTTCGGCGGCGGCTGCAGCATGCGATTCGCCACCTGCTGGTACAGCGGCGCGTCCGACGGGAACGGCACCTTGCCCGTCAGGGCCCAGTACAGCGTGCCACCGAGGCTGTAAATATCCGCCCTAATATCGACGGCACTTGCATCGCGTGCCTGTTCCGGCGCGAGATAATCGACGGTCCCGAGTATGATGCCTTGCTGCGTGTGCCGATGGTGCGTGCTGCGGGCGAGGCCGAAATCGAGCAGCTTCGCCTGCCCCTCGGGCGTGACGAGAATGTTGGACGGCTTGATATCGCGATGGACGAGATGATGTTTGTCCGCCTCGACGAGGGCGCTGGCGATCTGATAGGTTAGGTCGCATGCCCTGAGCAGAGTGAGGGGACCATCGGAATCTACCAGGTTTTCAAGATCCTTGCCAGGGACATATTCCATCACGTGATAGTAGAGCGCGGGCGCATCTGGACCGTCGCCGGGCAGTTCCCCCGTGTCGATGGCCCAGACAATATTCGGGTGTTGCAGCTGGGCAACGACACGGATCTCGGCGAAGAAGCGCGACAGCACCGCCCCATTCGTCTCCGTACCGGCGTAGAGCGGCAGCATCTTGATCGCCACGGGCCGGCGCAGATGCAGGTGCTCGGCGAGAAAGACGACGCCCATGCCGCCCGTGCCAAGTCGATCCAGCACGCGATAACTGCCAAGAATCAGGCCGCGCGTCGTGCCAGCTTCAATTCGGTCTGCCTGGTAGCGGGTCAATAGCTTGGATTGAACGATCAACTCCAGCAGGGCTGCGACGCTTGTCTCTTCTTCGATGTGCCGGCGCACGTCGGCGGAACAGTTCTCCCAGTCCTCCCGATGGATAAACGATTTCTGCAAGCAATATTCCAGCAACTCCGCCGGATCGCCGACGCCGATGAGCCGGGTCACGGAATTGCTTCGATGATTCTTGAGCATCGTGTTCATGGTGCACGCTCACCGTCGAGAGAACTTCCGAGAGGTAGGGAACAAAACGGATAAGGCGATACTGCGCGGGAGTAGGCGTACCAATATAGCACCTACATCGTGGCACCGACGGATGCGCGAGGAAAAACCCTGATATACACATGCTTAAACTTTGGCGGAGCAGGAGCTTTAAGACTGGGGACTGAAATGCATGGCAGAAATCAATGGCAAACTGGTACAGGATAGGTTCGCTGGAGACAAGTGCGTAATGTGGCGATCAATGCGATCAGGCGAACGCCGCCTGCAGCCGATCGAGAACGTGCTTCATGTCGGCCTCGCTGAGTGCGCGATCGAATTCACAGCCGATGAACCATGCGTGCCCTTCGGGTGCGGGAGGTTCCAGCCGAAGCAAGGAGCGAAACAGGCGCGACAGGACCGGCGCCTTCGGCAACCAGGGCGCTTCGGCCGGCACGGGATGTGGACGGCAATGTCGCACGCGCGCGAGCCTGCCGATCGAATCCATTCCGTCATCCCCGCAAAGTTCAAAGACCAGAGTCGATCCAGGTTGCAGCGGCTCCGCCATGACCAGGCCGATACCGCCCGGGGAAATGTCGAGCATGACGGCCTGGCGACCGCGAAACTCCGGACGTACTGCCAGGCGCAGAACGCTATTGCTGTCCAAACACATGACGCGCGTGTGCTTGCGCGCTTCACGCCCATTCGCCTTGGCAGCGCACGGTGAACACTCGGGGCGAGCGACCAGCATGGTGATATCTCTCTGTTTACTAGGCACAAGAACGCTACCTCAATTCTGCCCCCATGTCAAATGCCCGCTGACTTACTACTACAACTGGAAAAACCAGAATAATTTGACTCCGCTCTTCAGCGAGCTACGCTTTATTCAGCATTCCCTCGCTGATTCCCGACAGGGAAAACGCGCCCCAATCCTCAGGTGAACCATGTCCCAAGATCTGCCCTTTACTGGAAACGGTCATTCGGCCTCGGTAGCAAAGGAGTGCCGAGTCTACGAGCGACAGGATTGCAGTCTGCCAACGACGTGCCAGCCCGCCGTGGCGAGCGATTCGCATGAGGTTCGCTGGAGCGCCACGATTCAGAACATCTCGCAAGGCGGCGTGTGTCTGAGTCTGACTCGGCGCTTCGAGAAAGGGACCAGTCTGGCCGTAGAATTGCCCGGAGACGGGGAGCGCGATTCGTACGTGGTGTTTGTAAAAGTAGTGCACTTGCGCCGAGGCAGCGGACGCGGCTGGGTCCTCGGTTGCAAATTCCTCAGCATCCTGAGCGAAGAAGAGATTGAGCGACTCGTGAGCACCAAGCATCACGTGCTTACATCGCAAAAGAATCTGCATAAAGACGAAACATTGTGAGCACGCGTCTGAAAACTCAAGCGG
Organism: Gemmataceae bacterium; assembly: GCA_035656475.1. GTDB lineage: Bacteria > Planctomycetota > Planctomycetia > Gemmatales > Gemmataceae > SIAQ01. The sequence goes on from DASRSQ010000380.1 coordinate 25,575, forward strand.
TGTCCAGTCGCCACACCTTGAGAGTGCGGTGGCTCGACACCGCACTTCACCATCGTTAACCCCAACAGACCAGACCCGGTTCGAAGGGATTGCCGAGCTTCGCATTGCGCGGCAGCACGCGCACGGCGTAGCCGTAGTGGCCGCTGTTCTGGCAGCGAATCTTGCCCTTGAACAACCAGGTCGCCCCGGCTTTGTCGCCATTGGTAAGCATCGCGGCCGTTGCCGGCTGCGGGATCTCGCCGGCGTTGTCGATGATGCCGTGGAACAGCTGGACCTCGACGTCATCCGGCGCCAAATTCCCCAGGCTGACGCGTGCTTTCACCTCGAACTCCGCTCCGACGCGCATCGCGTCCTTGCCGTCCGCCTCCACCAGCTCGACGCGCACCTGCGACCATTCGCGCATCAGCTTGCGGCGCCATTGCGATAGTTCCGCTGCCGGCTTCAGATTGTCGGCAACGAGCTGGGCATAGCGATCCGCCGACGGAGCATAGCAAAGCCGCATGTACTCCTCGACCTGCCGATGCGTGTTGAACATCGGGCAACAGGATTTGATCGAGTTCTTCATGAAATTGATCCAGCCGCGCGGCAACCCGTCCGCCGTCCGGTTGTAGTACAGCGGCACGATCTCTTGCTCGATCAGGTCATACAGTGTGCGACTCTCGATGTCGTCCTGATAGGTGCGATCGTTATCGGAATACTCCTCCCCTGCCCCGATGGCCCAGCCGTTGTCGCCGGAGTAGCCTTCGCACCACCAGCCGTCGAGGATGGAGAGGTTGAGGCCGCCGTTGATACACACCTTCATGCCGCTGGTGCCGGACGCCTCGAGCGGCCGACGTGGGTTGTTGAGCCAGACATCGACGCCTTGCACGAGGAAGCGCGCGACGTTGATGTCATAATCCTCGATGAAACACATGCGCCGGCGAAACTCGGGACGCCGGCAGACGTGGATGATCTCGGCGATCAGCTCCTTGCCGCCGTGGTCGCGCGGATGGGCCTTGCCGGCGAAAATGATCTGCACCGGCCGTTCCTTATTGTTGAGAATGGACGCCAGGCGTTCGAGATTGCGAAAGATCAGCGTGCCGCGCTTGTAGGTGGCGAAACGGCGGGCGAAACCGATGGTCAACGCTTCTGGATCAAGGATCTCGTCCGCGCGTGCGATCTCGGAAGGGGTGGCGCCGCGCCGTTCGAGCTGCGCGTGGACTCGCTTGCGGGCGAAGACGACGAGTCGTTCGCGCCGGCGTTCGTGCGTGCGCCACAACTCCGCGTTCGGAATGTTCTCGACGCGATTCCAGATCGAGTGATCGGTCGGCTTCTGTTCCCACTGGCCGCCGAGGTAGCGATCGTAGAGTTGCGAGTAGTCCCCCGCCATCCAGGTGCGCGTGTGCACGCCGTTGGTGATCGAGATGATCGGGATTTCGCTGTCGGGCAGGTTCGGCCAGATCGCCTTCCACATGTTGCGCGAGACCTTGCCGTGCAGCTTGCTGACGCCGTTGGAGATGTTCGACAGGCGCAAGGCGAGCACGGTCATGCAGAACGGCTCATTGAAGTCGCGCGCGTTCTGCCGGCCGAGGCCGAGGAACTCGTTCCAGTCAATTTTCAGAGCCGGCAGATAGCTGGCGAAATAGTGCTGGATCAGCTGCGGCGCGAACACATCATTGCCCGCGGGAACCGGCGTGTGCGTCGTGAAACACGTACCGGCAGTGACCGCCTCGCGGGCGGCGGCGAAATCGAGGCCGTGCTCATCCATCATGATGCGGATGCGTTCGAGCCCGCAGAAGGCGGAGTGGCCTTCGTTCATGTGGCAGACCGACGGCGTCTTGCCAAGGGCGCGCAGGGCGCGGATGCCGCCGATGCCGAGCACCATTTCCTGGCGGATGCGCATGTCATGATCGCCGCCGTAAAGGCGGGCGGTGATCTGCCGATCGTCGGCGTTGTTCTGCGGAATGTTCGTGTCGAGCAGATAGAGCGGCACGCGGCCCACGTTGATACGCCAGATCCGCATCCACACGTCGCGCCCCGGCAACGGCACGCCGACCAGCAACGGCGTCCCATCCGCCTTCGTCTCCGCGATCAGCGGCAGATTGAAGAAGTCGTTCTCCGGATAGCGTTCCTGCTGCCAGCCGTCAACGTTCAGATATTGGCGGAAGTAACCTTCGCGATACATCAGGCCGACGCCGACGAGCGGCAGGCCGAGGTCCGACGCCGACTTCAGATGATCGCCGGCGAGCAGGCCGAGGCCGCCGGAGTAGATCGGCACGCTTTCGTGCAGGCCGAATTCCGCCGAGAAATACGCCATCCGATATTGCTGGATGGTGGCATCGACATTATCGGCCTTCTTGAGGTAGGTTTCGTGGAACCAGGTGGTGGTGGAGTTGAGGTAGCGCTGGTGAGCTTCGAGAACGCGTTGCATCTGGGCCATGAAGCCCTCGTCCTCCTTGAGCTTCTCGAGGCGTTCCTGGCCGATGCTCGCGAGCAAGCGGACCGGACTATGCTCGTTCGTGTCGAATGCTTTCTCGTCGATTCGCCGCAAGACCGAGATGGCGTCGTGGTTCCAGCACCACCACAGGTCATACGCGAGTTCCTGCAATCCCTGCAGCTCCGGCGGCAGATTGGGCAGCACGGTGAATGTCCGTAACGGTCGCGTGGCCATGCGTGGTCCTCGATTGGCGAATACTCCCTATGTTATCAGCATATTTTGAAGCCCTGGATCGGCAATCGCATTCACGGGAGCCCAAGCCCCGGGATGAGCGCAGCGATTCCCGGGGGGTCGTCCCGCGCAGGAAAGGAATCACCCATGCGAACACTCATCACCGGCGGCGCCGGCTTCGTCGGCTCACACCTCTGCGAGCGCTTTCTCGCCGAGGGGCATGACGTCATCTGCCTCGATAACTTCATTACCGGCAATCCGGTCAATGTCCAGCATCTGCTCGACAATCCGCACTTCACCTTCGTGCGGCACAACATCTCCAACCAGGTCGAGGTCGACGGTCCGCTCGACAACATCCTGCACTTCGCGTCGCCGGCGAGCCCCGTCGATTACCTCAAGCATCCGATCGCCACCCTCAAGGTCGGTTCGCTCGGCACCCATAACTCGCTCGGCCTGGCCAAGGCGAAGAATGCTCGCTTCCTTCTCGCCAGCACCAGCGAAGTCTACGGCGATCCCGAACGCCATCCGCAGCGCGAGGACTACTGGGGCAACGTCAACCCCATCGGCATCCGCGGCGTGTACGACGAGGCCAAGCGTTTCTCCGAAGCGATGACCATGGCCTACCACCGCGAGCACGGCATCAACACGCACATCGTCCGCATCTTCAACACCTACGGCCCGCGCATGCGGCTCGACGACGGCCGCGTCGTGCCGAACCTGATGGGCCAGGCCCTGCGCGGCGAGCCGTTGACCGTCTACGGCGACGGTTCGCAAACGCGCAGCTTCTGCTTTGTCACCGATCTCGTCGACGGCATCTATCGCCTGCTCTTCAGCGACTTCCACGAGCCGGTCAACCTCGGCAATCCCAACGAGGTCAGCATCCTCGACTTTGCGAAAGAGATCGTCAAGCTCAGCGGCGGCAAGGCGGAGATCGTCTTCAAGCCGCTGCCGCAGGACGACCCAAAGGTGCGCAAGCCCGACATCACGCGCGCGCGCACGCTGCTCGGCTGGGAGCCGAAGATTGGCCGCGAGGAGGGGATGAAGCGAACGATGGAGTATTTCCGCGACAGGCTGGCTCGACAACCCGGAGATGGCAATGCCCGAAAGTGAACCTCAAAGCTCCAATCTTGACGCCCGGCTGGGCGCGTTGGAGCAGGAAAATCGGCGCCTGCGATATTGTCTCGACGACCTGCAGCGCACCCAGCGACGCTTGCAGTGGATCGTCGCTGCCGTCTTCCTCTTGATTCTCGGAAACTATTTTGCCTCCAGGTTCGTGGTGCTGCCGTGGCAGCAGATCGCGCATTTTGATCGGGTGATAGCGAATCGATTCGAGGTTCCCAACCAGATCTCGTCCGAATACGAGTTTTATCACAATACACACGATCGGCCTGATGCGGTGTTCGGCTGGGTTTCCCGGGACGAAATCCAATTCGGCCAATGGGGTGGAGCGGCATTCGTACATGGGCAGATCCAGCGCGGAGATGGCCCCGGCTTGTACATTCGTACGCCGACAACACTGAATCCAGCAGCCAAACAAGATGTGAAACTTGGCGTATTGCCGGGATTAGTTTCATTGCCGCCGTTTAGCCGGTAAGTATTCACGAATACATCTGAAACCGATCGGTCGCCTCGAATGCATTCGGATAATGTACAATCGTCGGCTCCGCCGCGTTCACCGGCCAGCTGATCGCCAGCACATCGAAGCGCGCCGCGCAGTCGAGCAGGCCGCGGGATTGCAGATAGAAGAGCGCGAGACGTGTGAGTCGCTTCTGTTTCGTGGCGTCGACAGACAGTGCTGGGCCCGACGTGTCGCCGGCCTCGGTCGAGCGCACTTCGACAAAGACGATGGTCTTGCCATCGAGGGCGATGATGTCGATTTCGCCGAGGTTGCAGGAGAAGTTGTGCTGAAGGATGCGGTAGCCAAGCTGGCGTAAAAAGCGGGAGGCGGCGCGTTCGGAGCGATTGCCGAACCAGCGCCGCCACCAGGGATGCGTTGTGATCGAGATCACGGGATCACGACTTTGGGGCCTCGGTCGCGGGCGGATTGGTCGGCGTCTCCGGAGCGCCCGGCACCACCACCTTGACCTTCTTCTTGCGCTCGCGCAGACGGGTCGCTTCCTTGCCAACGCGGTCACGCAGGTAGTACAGCTTCGCCCGGCGGACCTTGCCGGAGCGCTTCACCTCGATCTTGGCAATCTTCGGCGAATTCAGCGGGAACGTGCGTTCGACGCCTTCCGACTGCACAATTCGGCGAACGGTGAACATCTCGTTCATGCCTTCGCCCTTGCGCGAGATGACCAGGCCGGAGAAGACCTGGGTGCGTTCCTTTTCGCCTTCGAGAATCTTCTGGTGCACGTCGACCTGGTCGCCGATTTCGAATTCGGGCACTTCCTTCTTGATGCCCGACTCCTCAACCTTGGCCATCAGTCTGTTTTTCATGGGACTTCTCCTTCCGAAAGGTAGCCCGGCCGCTTACGCGGCACGGCTCGCCTCATGGGTTGTTCGGTTTGCTTCGCTGTTCCGACTGCTGCTTGCGCCAGGCCGCGATGGCCGGGTGATTGCCGCTCAGCAGGATCTCCGGCACTTCCATACCGCGGAACTCGCGAGGCCTCGTGTATTGCGGATACTCCAGTCGCCCCGGCTCGCTGTGGGACTCGTCGGTGACGCTTTCCTCGTCGCCAAGGACGCCTGGCACATAGCGGATCACGGTATCGATCACTACCATCGCGGGGACTTCGCCGCCGTTGCAGATGAAGTCGCCGATCGAGATCTCTCTCGGCTTCAGGCCGAGCCGAATGCGTTCGTCAAATCCCTCGTAGCGGCCGCACAAGAGCAAGAGCCGTTTGTGCGTCGCCAGTTCCTGAACCACCTGTTGCGTCAGCCGCTCGCCGCCGGGGGTCAGCATGATCAGCAAACCCGGATCGGCCTGAGCTTGCACACTTTCGACTGCGTCATAGACCGGTTCGGGCATCAGCACCATACCGGGACCGCCGCCAAACGGGCGGTCATCGACGCTTTTGTGTTTTCCTTTCGCCCAGTCGCGAATGTTCCAGACGCGGATGTCTACCAGTCCCTTGTCGATGGCCAGCTTCAGCAGGCTTTGGGTGAAGTAGCCCTGAAACAGGTCCGGGAACAGCGTCAGGACATCGAAACGCATGGCGAAATCAGCTCTGCGCGGTTTCCGGCGCCGGGGCCGCCGCGGCCTGTGCTGCTGCCTCTTCGGCCTTCTTCAGATGCTTGTCGAGCAGGGCCTGCACCTTTTCCGACGGCAGGGCGCCGATGCTCATCCAGTAACGCACCCGGTCCGGCTTGAGGGTGACACGGCTATCCTTGTTCTTGACCATCGGATCGTAGGTGCCGAGGTCTTCGAGCGTTCGCCCGTCGCGCGGCTGGCGCGAGTCGATCGCCACGATCCGGAAATAGGGACGATGCTTGCGTCCCATTTTTTTCATGCGAATGCGCACTGCCACGATTGCACCTTTCGAAAAACGCTGCAAAACTCCCGAAAATCGGGAGCGCGTTAGTATATCGAATTCTCGGAAATCGTCACGATCAAATGCATTAGCCACAGAGATCACAGAGCACACAGAGAGACCAATCGATGGCAACCTTCACTCTCTGTGTTCTCTGTGTCCTCTGTGGCTAATGCATTTGGAATTAGTGGCCATTCGTATCGTGGCCGCCCATTTGCTCGGTGAGGTAATTCTGCAAACCGACCGACGCGATCAGGCCGAGCTGGGTTTCGAGCCAATCGACGTGCTCTTCGGATTCTGTCAGGATCGGCGCCAGCAATTCGCGGGTGCCGTTATCGCCGAGCTTGGTGCAGAGTTCGATGGCGACGTTGTAGTGCTGGACGCCGCCCATCTCGAGCTTGAGGTCGTTCTCGAACTGTTCCTTCACATCAGTGCCAACGCGGATCACGTCATAGCGGGCGATTTCGGGAACGCCGTCGAGGAAGAGGATGCGATCGATGATCTTCTCGGCGTGCTTCATTTCGCCCATCGACTCCTCGTAGTGCTTCTTGCCGAGGAGTTTGAAGCCCCAGTTCATGCACATCTTGGCCTGGCAGAAATACTGATTGATCGCGGTGAGTTCGATGGTGAGCGCGCGATTGAGCGCGTCGATGACCTGCGGATTACCCTTCATGGATGCTCCTGAAGAATTTCGCCTAAGAATATTTGATGATGTTGTATGGATTGATGGTCAGGGGTCACCAAGCCCCGGGATGAGCGCAGCGATTCCCGAGGGTCGTCGCGCGCCGATG
>DASRSQ010000381.1:0-3656 GCA_035656475.1 Gemmataceae bacterium
GCCCCACGAAGCCGCTGAACGCTCATGGCTCGGCAGGCGCCTCGCCCTCCCGGACTATGCACCAGCAACGTGTGCAGCTATCACAAGTTGTGATACCATTGCTCCCGCTGCATGTAACGCGGCAATCTACTTCGGCGTCACCTTGAGTTTCAACTCCTTGGTGTCGCGCAAAATCGTGATCTCGATCGGCGTGCCGCTCTTTTGCGACGCCATCAGCGTCATGTAGGCGTTGACGTCGGGGACCATCTTGCCGGCGATCTGAAGAATGACGTCCCCCTTCTTGAGGCCGGCTTCCTCCGCGGGACCCTTCACGGACACGCCGTCGATCTTCACGCCCTTGCCGCCGAACTGGTAGTCGGGCAGGATGCCCATGCGCGGGCCCTTCGGGGCGCCGCCGACGAACGGCGTCTTGTTCTCCACATATTCCGGACGCTTTGGCATCGTGCGCAGATCGTCGATGATCTTCTCCGCATAGTCCGCGATGCGCTTCATGCCGGCGACGTTGATCTTGTCAGACGTGTCGGTCGGGCGGTGGTAATCGGGATGCGTGCCGGTCCAGAAGAAGATGACCGGGATGCGCTGCTGATAGAAGGAGAAGTGGTCGCTGGCGCCGAAGACGCTCTTGTCCTTGACGACATCGAAGCCGGGGTTGTGCTTCTTGACGAGATCCTCGAAGCCCTTGCCCGAATCCATGCCGAGCGCGAGCAGCTTCGGCTTCGCGCCGTCCGGGAGTCCGGTGTCCTTCAATCGGCCGACCATGTCGAGGTTAAACATCGCCGCCGTGTTCTTGAGCGAGAACAACGGCTCGACGCGGGCATAGTGTCGCGAGCCGATCAGGCCGCGTTCCTCGGCGGTGAAGGTCATGAAGACCATGCGTCGGCCCTGGCGATCCTTCATGGCGCCGAAGCGGCGTGCGAGTTCCATGACGGAGGTGGTGCCGGAGCCGTTGTCATCGGCGCCGTGATGGATTTTGTCCTTGGCATTTTTGCCGCCGAGGCTGCCGAAGCCGCCGTAGCCGAGGTGGTCGTAGTGAGCGCCGACGACGATCGTTTCGTTCGCCAGCGGGCCGCTCCCTTCGAGAACGCCAATGACATTCTTGACCATCGTCTCCTGGCGTTTGACCTTCACGTTGAGCGTGATCTGCGTTTCCTTGATCGTCGCGCTCTGCGGCTTGAGGTTATCGTCAATGGCCTTCTCGGTCTCGGCAAGCGACTTGCCGGTCGCGCTTTTGAGCAGCTCGTCGAGGATGGCCCGCTTCATCTGCACGAAGGGAATGTTGACGGTGATGATGCCGCGCGAGGTGGTGGCGAAGGGGATGAACGCGTCCTTGTCGGCGTCCGTGGCGTCATTGACAAGGATGACGGCCGCAGCCTTGGCCGCCTGGGCGCGATATTGCTTGGATTCAAGCGCGGCGAGCTCGTCCTTGTGCGTACCGTCGAAGGGACGCTTGGCGTCCTTCCAGCGCGGCAGGCGGCGCAGAGCGATAACGATCTTGCCCTTCACATCCTGGCCGGCATAGTCGTCGTAGTCGATGCCCTTGGCGGTGACGCCGTAGCCGACGAAGACGACAGGGGCGGTGAGGTTCGCCGAGGACGAGGTGCCAAGGACATCGAAATCCTTGCCTTGCTCGAGTGCTTGCGTCGTGCCTTTGGTGATGATGCTCATGCTGCTCTTGCCATCGAGCTGGGCATTGGTGCAGAACGGGAATGGCTGGAAGAAGGTGCCATTGACGCCGCCCGGCTTGAGGCCGGCGTGCGAGAATTGCACGGCGATGTACTGGGCCGCAAGATCGAGACCGAGTGTCCCGACGCCGCGCCCTTCGCATTCATCGGAGGCGAGGAACGTGATGTCCTTGCGCATGCGCGCGAGGCTCGGATCTTCCTTCTTGACATCCTGCGCGAAGCCTTGACCGAACACGGCACCAAGGCCCAGGACCAGCGCAATCAGCACGAGCCGGCGATACTTCATCGACATGATCTCTCCTCAAGCGTGACAAAGCGGTGTGACACGTTCAGCTTAAGGGAACTATTTGCGGAAGGGAAGACGAAAGGAGAAGCGGGATCACCGAATGAGATTTGGGAAGGGGACAGTGTCCTGTATGATGAAAGCATGGACCTTCACGCCAAGCGCGATCGATTGCTCGCCCTGCTGAGCGAGATGGGACGCGTCGCCATCGCCTTCAGCGGCGGCATCGACAGCACCATCGTCGCCAAGGCGGCCCAGCTCGCGCTGGGCGAGCGCGCCGTTGCCGTCACCGCGGATAGTCCCAGCGTGCCACGCGCGGAGATCGAGGAGGCCAAGAACCTCGCGGCCCGCATCGGCATTCGTCATCGCATCGTGGCCACCTCCGAGTTTGCGAATCCCGATTATCTCAAAAACGATGGCACGCGCTGCTATCACTGCAAAAGCGAGCTATACACCCAGATCGAGGCGTTGTTGCCGAGCCTGGATTGCAAGACGATTTGCAGCGGCGCCAATCTCGATGATCTCGGGGACTATCGCCCTGGCCTGACGGCGGCGGCCGAGCATCGTGTGCGTCATCCGTTACAGGAAGCGGGTTTCAAGAAGGCGGATGTGCGCGCCCTCGCGCTGGACTGGGGCCTGCCAACCTGGGACAAGCCGGCGTCGCCATGCTTGTCGAGCCGAATCGCGCCCGGGGTCGCGGCAACGCCGGAGCGTACGGCCCGCATCGAGGCCGCCGAGGCGCTCTTGAAGTCGCTGGGCTATCGCGAATTTCGCGTGCGCTTGCACGAAGGAGAGCTGGCGCGCATCGAGGTGCCGCCGGAGGGACTCGCCCGGCTCGTCGATCCGCAGGTGTGCGCGGATTTGGTTCGCCGGCTGAAGGAGTTCGGCTTTCGCTTCGTGACGCTCGATCTGGAAGGATTTCGAACCGGCAGCTTGAATACGCTGGTTAGCCTGGAGCAGAAGAAGTTATTTCAACTGAACCCATCGAACCCCGTGAAGACGCCATGAGCACCGTCAAAGCATTGCCTGCCGACAAGGCGCTGGAGCAGTATTTCTTCGAGGCGCGCGCGAAACTGCTTGACATCGCCGCCATCCTGGATCGCATCAATCGCGGTCAGGAGGCGGGCGAGGTCAAGAACAGTGATCCGCGCATCGAGCGCATTCGCAAGGCGCTCGAGGTCCTGCACGATCAGTCGGGCGGCCGGGCCGAGCGCATCCAGCAAATCTTCTCGCTGGATTACGATCCCACCTGGGAAAAGCCCAAGCCTCGCTATTGATTTTCACATAGGTCAGGCTTTCCAGCCTGACGAACCAGCAACCGTCGGGATGTCAGGCTCGAGAGCCTTACCTACGAACCCTGCTCACAGCGCCTTCTTAGCGTCCGGCAGCTTGGCGGGCATCGGCGCGGGCACGGTCGTGCCGGGCGGCGCCACGTATTCCACCGGCGCCGGCGTCAGACCGGGCGCGACCGCTCCGGTGCGAATCCACGGTGATCGGCTCGAGCAGTAGTCATCCATCTGGCAATCGCAGACCCCATGCCAGTGGTACAGATGGCAACCAGCCAGCAGCGAAATCACGCAGATGCTGGCCAGGAACAACAATACGCGACGCATGGCAATCCCCTTCCTTGAGGACCGAAGTTACGTATGCATGGCAAGATCGTGCAAGGCGACAAGATCGTAAGATTCATC
>DASRSQ010000382.1:0-7048 GCA_035656475.1 Gemmataceae bacterium
GGGGGCGCCGACGACCGGGACCCACCCCGTGTACAGCTTCGCATCGGCCGACAGACTCTTGATGAACTTCGCCAGCAAGTAGGCTTCTTCCACCGTCAGCATCGGCGACAGCACGCCCGCGACGGGCCCCTCGGCTGCTGCCTTCGTCAACTCGCCACGCAAAAGCGGAAGCGCCGACTCCCAGGCCGCCGGCGCCAAGGGGCCATTATCGAGGCGAGCGAGCGGGCGGTCGAGGCGGTCCTTGCCGTTGACGTAGGAGTAGTCGAAGCGTCCCTCGTCGCAGATGAAGTAGCCTTGCGCCTGCGGGTTCTCGCGCGGACGGATGCGATAGACGATGTCCTTGTTGTGATCGACGTGGATGCTGCACCCAGTCGAGCATCCGGCGCAGACGCTCGATTGCGACTTCAGGAACCAGACGCGCTGCTTGTACAGGAAATCCTTGTTGGCAAGCGCCCCGACTGGACAGAGGTCAACGACGTTCCCCGCGAGCTTGTTGTTGACCGGCTCGCCCGGGAAAATGTCGATCTCCGAGTGATGGCCACGGTTCGTGACCATGAGCTCGGCGCTACCGGCGATCTCGCGCGTGAAGCGGACGCAGCGCGAGCACATGATGCAGCGATCGGTGAAGAGCGAAATATGCTCGCCGATGTCGGGCTTGTTGGGCGGCGTGTTCTTCGGGTCGATCATTCGGCTCGTCGACTTGCCGAAACGATAGCTGAAGTCCTGCAGCATGCATTCGCCGGCCTTGTCGCAGACCGGGCAATCGAGCGGATGGTTGAGGAGCAGCCCCTCGAGCGTCTGCCCCTGGGCCGCCTTTGCCTTGGGGCTATTGGTGATGCAGACGGTCCCGTCCTTGGCGGGGGTCTGGCAGGCGGGCACGACGCGCGGCTGCATGGCGACCGTGCCGTCCGGCTTTTTCTCGCCGACCTCGACCAGGCACATACGGCAACTGGCGACGACGGTGAGCGCCGGATGCCAGCAATAGCGCGGGATGTAGACGCCGGCCTTCTCCGCGGCCTGGATCAGGTTGAGCCGTTCGTTGCCGATATCCACCGGCTGATCATTAATAGTGACAACTGCCATGTAACCTCGTTCCAAGAGGGCAATACGCGCGGTCCATCAGGGCATGCCGGGGGGCCTGACGCCTGGCATCGGCATCCCGCCGGTCCCGGGCATTCCACCGGTGCCTCCCCCACTCGGCGGAGCCTGCTCCTTCTTGCGCAAATCGAGCCAGGTACCAAGCTGCGAAGCTGCATACATGCTGCGACCTGGCACGCTGACCTGTCCGTCCGTATTCACGCCGTAGTGATACTTTTCCTTTTGCTGATTCTGCTGGTCCTGCGAAGGCTCCGGCTGAGAGCGGCACGCAATGAGGTTTCCGGAAGCACGCAGGTCGGCATTGATGTCGAATACCAGCGTCATGTTGTCGACATACTCGAGCAATTGCGGCGGCGCCCCATCCTTCAGGTACTTGCGAAACTTGACAAAATCACGCTTCTCCGGCGGATTCTTGAGCAGGTCCGGCTTGCGCTGTTGCAACTTGCCCAGAAAGAGCGGGCCCGTGGCCGCCGGCGGGGGCGGGGGGAGGAAAAATGGCTCTCCATTGCGAACCAGAGTATCCCGAAACGCCTGGAGTTCTGACCCGCCGCGATAGAAATGCGGCGCCGCATAGTCAACGTAGTAGTAATACGCGACCTGCATTTCCTGGGTCTTGACGCGCGAGTCCAGGTCATCCTGCTTGATCATTTCAAACTTGCCGTCGGCGCGAACCGCGGGGAAGTACTGAATGCTCTTCTTGCTGTCGGCGGGATCCGGCTTGCTTTCGGCAGTCCGGCAATATGCAAGAATGTGCCCGGCGTTCGCCGAGTTGACCAGGTAAGGAACTTCGATGCTCTTGGCGTTGACCTCTTCGTAAAGCTCATAATTCTTCTGGCGGCGCAGATACTTTTTCAGATCGTCATAGGAGTAAGCCGGCGGCTTGTTATCCTGGCGATACTTGAGCAGGATTTCTGCCAGCGATTTCGTCCTGGTACGGCGCAACTCCTCGGCGAATTTCTTTCTTTCGTCTTGCAGAATCTTGTTGGCTTCGGTGACAGCTTTCTGATCCAGAGCATTGTCCTTTACCGGTTCGCGGATGGTGACATCGTTGTCCGGATGAAGCTGTTCCGGCGTGTAAGGGCCCGCAATTTTGTTCTCGATCACAATTTTCAGCTTCGTGCTGCCCTTGGCCGCGGCACTGAACTCGTCCGTCTTGGTGCTGAAGATCAGGTCATTCTCCTTGTTGACGCTGATCGGATCGCGCTTGGCGCCGCCGCGCCGGCAGCCCTCGGCCGCTACGACGGAAAAGACGATCAAACAGAGAATCAGTTTGCGCTGCATGGCGATGGCTCCCGGGAAGCTAACTCACGGATCGCGACCCAAGATGGTTTTCAATTCGGCAAGTGGCACGTAGTCGACGCTGCCGTCGCCGCGCACGCACAGGTGGCGGCCTTGATCGATATCTCGTTCGTAGGCAATGACGCTCGCACTATCCAGGCGAGCACTGTAATTCATCTTGTAATAGCCATCCTTGACCGCGTCGCGAATCGGGCCGAATGTCTTGATGTAATCCAGCCAGGTGTTGTCATTACGGTTGTTTCCCTTGAAGTCGTCGGAATATTGAATGAAGGCAGTGCCGATCTGCTTCAGTTCGCTGCGTCGCTCCGTTCGGTATCCCGCGCCGCGAACGTTATTGATGATCCCATCGCCGCCTTTCTTGGCCGGGTTGCCGTCCTGAATCTTCGGAATGATATTGACGCCTTTGTTTCCCTGAGGCTGAGGCTGCGGCACCGGCGGAACGACCACTTTGTCCTTGGCATTGCCGTTCACATTCGGATTCGGGTTCGCGATAGCGCCATCCTTCTTGCCATCGACCTGGGCCACCTGATTTTTCTTCTGATTGTCGGGCGGCTTCAGGATAACGAACAGCCCGATGCCGCCACCGACCAACAACAACACGGCGACCACCGCCACAATGCCGATGGCCAGGCCCATCGAGCCTTTGTCTTTTTTCTTTTTCTTCTTCTTTTTCTTGGGCCGATCCTCGTCGGCTTCAGTCTCCTCTTCGGGCTCAGGCTTTGCCTTCGCTTTCACCTGTAGCTTCGGCTCCTCCTGAACCGCTTCTTCCTCGTCGACGTCAGCGCCGTCGGCAAGCACCTTCTTCTTGCTCGCGGCTGGAATGCCAATGACCTTGTCGCACGATTTGCAGCGGACCTTCTTGCCACGCATCGTGTCGGCGAGCGTCAATACCGTCTGGCATCCCGGACATGTGATGCGGATCGGCATGGTGACCTCGAATCTCAGTGAGCGCCTGCAAGGGCCAGCGACACCGTCGTCTTCTGGCCGCTCTTGATATAAGTTTCCAGTTCCGGACGGAACTTTGCAATTGCATTCTTGACGGGCCAGCCCGCGCCGTCGGCGAGGCCGCAGATCGTCGTGCCAGGCATGATGCCGATGTTCTTCGCCACCTCGTCGAGAATGTCGAGGTCTTCCTTGCGTCCGAGGCCGCGCCGCATGCGGTCCATCATCTTCATCATCCAGCCTGTGCCTTCCCGACATGGCGTGCACTGGCCGCACGATTCGTGAGCGAAGAATCGGCAGATATTATAGAGAACGTCCACAATGCTGGTTGTCTCATCGAAAATGGTCACCGCCGCGGTGCCGAGCCCCAGGCAGCCGACTTTGCCCGGCCCGTTGAAGTCGAGCGGCGTGTCGAATTCCGCCTCGGTCATGAGGCCCATGCTGATGCCGCCGGGAATGCAGCCCTTCGCCTTGCGCCCCTTCCACACGCCGCCGCCGTACTTCTCCGTCAGCTCGCGCACCGTGATGCCGAGCGGCAACTCGACGCAACACGGCGTGTTGACGTGACCGCTGATGCAATAAAGCTTCGGCCCGTAGCTCCCCGCGTCGCGCGGGTTCTTCGGATCCGGCGCGATGCCGATGGTCTTGAACCAGTCGGCGCCCCGATCGACGATCTGCGTCACGCACGCCAGCGTCTCGATGTTGTTGACAACGGTCGGCTTGCGAAACGCTCCTTCAACCGCCGGAAACGGCGGCTTGATGCGCGGCCAGCCGCGCTTGCCTTCGAGGGACTCGATCAGCCCCGTCTCTTCGCCGCAGATGTACGCCCCGGCCCCGCGATGCATGTAGACGTCTAGCGAAAACTCCTTACCAAGAATGTTCTTACCCAGCATGCCGGCCGCGTACAGCTCGTCGATCGCCTTCTGCATGGCGCGGTAGGCGTCGCCGTACTCGTAGCGAATGTAGACATACGCGGTGCTGGCCCGGGTTGCGTAGCAGGCGAGCAGGATGCCTTCGAGCACCTGATGCGGATCCTTCTCCATCAAGATGCGATTGTTGAACGTGCACGGCTCCGACTCGTCGGCATTGACGCAGAGATAGATCGGCCCCGGATGATCCTTGGGCAGAAACGTCCACTTGACGCCGCACGGGAAGCCCGCGCCGCCGCGTCCGCGCAGGCCGGAGTTCTTGACGACATCGATGACCTGCGCCGACGTCATTTCGTTGAGCGCCTTGGTGAAGCCGCGATAGCCGCCGTCGGCGCGATAGGCGTCGAGCGCCGGACTCGCCTTGGCGTTGATGCGTCGCAACAGGATCGGTTCGAAATCAGGCATTGTTACGACAACTCCGCAATCACCGCGTCGACGTCAGTCACATTGTGCCGTTGCACGTCATTGATCATTACCGCCGGGGCGCCTTCGCACGCCCCCAGGCACTCCGCGAATTCGAGCGTGATCTTGCCGTCCTGCGTCGTGCCGCCGGGCTGCACGTGCAGCTTTTGGCAGAACGTGTCCAGCAGCTCCTCGCCGCCGCGTAACGCACAGGCAAGACTGCGGCAGACCCAGAGACGCGTCTTGCCGAGCGGAGCGTTTTCCTCGCGGAAGAACTGGTAGAACGTCATCGTGTCGACGACCTGCGCCGGGCTGAGGTCCAGCATCTCGGCAATCTCGCGAATCGCCTCGTGCGACACGCAACGCATCGCGTCATGGACGATATGCAGCGCTGGCAACGTCACCGCTTGCTTCGACGGATAGCGCGGGATGTACGCCAGAATCTGCTGCCGAATTTCGTCGCTGAGGTAAGCCATGTTCAATTTAGCCACAGAGGTCACAGAGATCACAGAGAGAGCCGTTGGATACCATCAACCAGTTTGGACAGGCCGAAGTTCAGCAAGAGAGCGCGCTTGAGACCAGTCGATTTCAGGTAGGACAACACCTGAGCGGCGGCGGTGTCCGGCAATTTGCTGACCGACTTCAATTCCACGATGACCCGATCCTCCACGATCACATCGATTCGTAGGCCTTTGATAATGCGCCCTTTGTAGTGGACATCCAGTTCCTGTTGCCGAACAACCTTCATGCCACGTAGCTGCAATTCAATGCACCGCGCCTCTTCGTAATCGATTCGAGCAAACCCGGACCAAGAATCCGATGTACTTCAATAGCAGCGCCAATTATTCTCTCGGTCAACTCGTCCGCCATGGGCAACTCCGCGCGGTTGACAGGTTTCTCGATCTTGCTCCCTCTCTGTGTTCTCTGTGTCCTCTGTGGCTAGATTCTTATCGATCCAACTCCGCCGCGATGATGTTCAAGCTCCCCAGCACCGCCACCACGTCGCTGAGCTGGTGTCCCTGAATCAAATACGGAAACACCGCGAAGTGGATGTACGACGGCGGCCGCGTCCGCGCGCGATACGCTTTGCCGTCGCCGTCGCTCACGATGTAGAAACCGAGCTCACCGTTCGGCGACTCGATCGCGCCGTAGACTTCGTCCACCGGCGGCGTCCACTGGCGGTTCGGCATCACCAGCTCGAAATGCTGGATCATGCTCTCGATCGAACGATACACCGCCGTCTGGTCCGGCTGCACCACCTTGCTGCCGACGTCCACGTTCACCGGCCCCGCCGGCAGGTTCTCGATCGCGGCATCGATGATCTTCAGGCTCTCGATCATCTCCTCCATGCGCACGAGATAGCGGGCGTAACAGTCCCCTTCCTCCATGCACACGACCTTGAACGCCGACTGCAAATCCGGATATGCCATCTTCGGCTCATCCTTGCGCAGATCGCGCACGACGCCGGAAGCCCGTGCAATCGGGCCGGTGCAGCTCAGGTTGATTGCCATCTCTTTCGAGAGGACACCGATGCCCTGCGTGCGTTCGACGAAGATGCGGTTGCGGTTGAGCAGTCGCGTCATGTCGGCGTGCGTCTTCGGGAAGTCCTTGACGAACGCGCGGACCTTGCGAATGAAGTCATCGCCGACGTCGTACAGCAACCCGCCGACGCGCGTGTAGCTCGGGTGGAAGCGCTGGCCGGAGATCGTCTCGAAGATGTCGTAGAGGACTTCGCGTTGGTAGAAGCCGTAGAGGAACGCGGTGAACGCGCCGAGGTCGAGGGCCTGGGCGCCGGTGCAGAGCAGGTGGTCGCTGATGCGCGACAGCTCCGACAGGATCGTGCGGATGTATTTGCAGCGCGGCGTGATCTCGATGCCCATCAACTTTTCGACGGTATTGTGCCAAGCGATCTCGTTGTTGATCGGCGAGATGTAGTTCATCCGATCGACGATGGTGACGTACTGGTTGAAGTCGAGATCCTCGCCGAGCTTTTCGAAGCCGCTGTGGAGGAAGCCGATATCGGGGACCGCCTTGACGACGGTTTCGCCGTCAAGCGTGAGGATGAGGCGCAGCGTCGTATGCGTGGCGGGATGCTGCGGACCGAAATTGAGGGTCCAGGTCACGTCCTTCTGTTCGGTCTCGAGCTCCGGATCATCAAGCAGGTTCGCCGACATCATTGCTTCCTAATAGACTGATCTCGAACAGGCAAACGTTCTTGGCTCGATTGGTACGGATCGAGTCGTGGAGAACCGAACATCGATCGACGCGTGAAGTCGTGACGCCCCCCAATGTGGATGGGCAAATCGATCCGAAGATCAGGACTCAACGCGCGTAAGGCGCTGGAAGTTGTGACGCTCGCCCCGTCCGCGGAGCGGATA
>DASRSQ010000383.1:0-12808 GCA_035656475.1 Gemmataceae bacterium
CTTGCACGCGGACAGGTTGAAATCCATCTTGCGGATGAGATCGATGATCTCGTCGGTGGTGTCGAGATAACCGATGTCGATGAGGATGAATTCGCTGCCGCCGTCGATGAGATAGACGTTGACTCCCAGGCGTCGGCCGGCCTGGTAGTTCATCTCAATGACATGCGGGAACAGATACTTCCGGGGAATCATGCCGGATTCGCTCCGTGATGTGGGGCTTCCTCTCATCATAGATGACATGGCGGGGGCTTCAAGGTAGCGGGCTTACCAAGGCAAAAGCAAAAAAACCCCGCGAGCAAGGACTCGCGGGGCCAAGAAGTTCTGGGAGCGAATGTCGCCTTAGCCAATCAGACGCGGGATGGCGCGGCCTTCACGGAAGAGCTGGATCGGGCGCCCGGTCGGGCTCTGCAGTTCCTGATGCGGGTCGATGCCGAGCTGCTGGAAAATCGTCGAGCAGACGTCGTCCGGCGTGCAGGGATCGGTCGCGGGGGCCATGCCGTTGGTATCGGTGGTGCCGTGGGCGTAGCCCTGGCGGAACCCGCCGCCGGCGAGGACGACGGCCATCGAGCGAGCCCAGTGATCGCGGCCCGAGTTCTGGTTGATTCGGGGCGTACGGCCGAACTCGCCGGCGCAGTAGACGATGGTGTCCTGCAGCATGCCGCGATCGCCGAGGTCCTGAACCAGGGCGGCGAGAACCTGATCGAGTTGCGGCAGCAGGCGGGTGCGGTGAGCGTTGAAGGTCTGGCCGTGCGTGTCCCAGCCGCCGAGGGAGACGGTGGTGAAACGAACACCGGCTTCGATCAGGCGGCGAGCCGCCAGAGCGCCCTGGCCGAATGGGGTCATGCCGTAGCTCTGACGGATGTGCGTCGGTTCGCGATCGAGCGCGAAGGCGTTGCGGGTCTTGTCGGAACGCAGGATTTCGAGGGCCTGCTGATGGAATGCGTCGAGACCGCCGACGAGATCAGCGTTGCGCTCGGCGTTGGCGAAGCCTTCGCTGAAGTTACGCAGCAGGCGGTCGCGGTTTTCGAGCTGTTCGAGGGTGAAGCCGGTCGGGAGGGTGATGCCACGGACGCGGAGGTTGGCGGCAGTCTGCGAGTTGGCGCGAGCGCCTTGCTGAGCCGGGCTGCCTTCGACGATGAACGGGTTGTACGCGGTACCGAGGTAGCCGGCCTGACCCGCGGAGCCATTGCGCAGTTCGGTGAAGCTGACATACGGCGGCACGCCCGGAGCGGCAGGCATCAGACGCGTGACCAGCGAACCCATCGACGGGTACTGGAGCGCCGGCGTCGGCCGGTTGCCGGTCGTCATGAAGACCGTGGCGGGGCCGTGCGACGGGATGGTGTGGGCCAGCGAACGGACGATGGTGCAGCGATCCATGACGCGGGCCATCTTCGGCAGGTGTTCGCAGATGCGGATGCCCTGGACGGCGGTGTCGATCTCGCGGAACTCGCCGCGAATGCCTTCGGGAGCGTTGGGGCGGAGATCCCACATATCGATGGTCGCCGGGCCACCGGCGAGCCAGATCATGATGACGTTGTTAGCCCGGCGCGTGTTCGACATCCGGTTGCTCGGCGTTTGCGCGCGGGCCTCGGATTCGAATTTCAGGAGTTGCGGCAGCGTCAGGCCCAGCAGGCCGGCCGAGCCGACTTTGATGAAGTCACGGCGTGAAAAGTTTTCACAATCGCGTGCCATGGTGGGATTCCTCTGGCTGCCCTTGGATGCCCCCCTGCCTCCCTCCGAGCAGCGGTGAGGAAAGCGTTGGCAGGATGAACTTATTGGCCGTCTCTGAGCTTACACACATTAACCCAATATTAAACACCAGTAACCTACCAAGGTTCCGGCAGCGAATCAATGATTTAGGATAAATTCCGGCGTGTTAATCAATGCCCACATCGTGTCCACGAGAGCCTCGCGGCGGCTGCCCACACGCTGACGATGGGCCGCAAAGGTTTGCCTATCCTTCGCCGTCGGCATGCGCGACAGGGTCGCCAGGAACAGCTCTTCCAGGGCCTGCTCGTCGGTGATTGTCTTGCTCTTCACCAGGTTCTGGACGCGCCCCTGCGGATCGTTGAATTTCGCCAGCACGCCCGGATCGGTCATCAGGAACAGCTTCTGCGGCAAGGCAGGCTCCATCGCCCGCTCGCAGTCGCACGCCGTTGTGCGCGGCGGCCGGCCAAACAGCCGGAACGCGTACATCGCCTGCTGTTGCTGCAGCAGCTGACTGGCGCCGACTTCCACCGCCCTGGCGCCCGGCTTGATCTCGGGGCCGAACTTTTCGTTGGTACTGAAGGCACAGTTGAGCACATCGACCACCGCCTCGGCGATCATCGGGCGAATGTAGCCGTGAGCGTAGTTGCGGGTGTCGAATTTGTTCGTTTCGTTGACCTTGGACGACAGCTGATACGTCCGACTATTGAGGACGACGCGTTCGATGTGGCGAAAATCGAACTTGTGCTCGATGAAGTCTTTCGCGAGAGCGTCGAGCAACTGCTCGTTGGATGGCGGATTGCCGAGCGAGAAGTCGTCGACGGGGTGGACCAAGCCCATGCCGGTGTAATGGGCCCAGATGCGATTGACGAGAGCCCGGGCAAAGAACGGATTGTCGGCGGAACGCATCCAGTTGAAAAGCTCGACGCGCGGGTCCTTGCCCTTAACGAGAGCGATCTCCGGGCCACCGAGCGCCTTGGCGGGCAGCGCCGCGTTCGTGTCGGGATGCGTAAACTTCTTGCCGATGTTGCCGAGGTAGACCTCCTTGGTGATCAGGTTGAGCTGATTGTTGTTCTTCTTGGCGTCCGGCCCCTTGCGAGACTTATTCTCGGCATCGATCGCCTTCTTCGCCTCGGGCGAGACATTGTTGCTGGTGATACCGGCGAAGATGTTGGCATAGGCGCGGTACTCGGCCTGCGTCCAGCGGTCGAACGGATGCTTGTGGCACTGGGCGCATTCGACGCGGACACCGAGGAACGCCGCGGCGGTGCGTTCGCCCCAAATCTCGATTGGCACAGCCGCCTGGCGCCGCCAGTAGAGGTCGAGCGTATCGCGCTTGGCGTATTCGCTGGTGTCGTACTTGCCAGGCGCGATGCCATCGTCGGTCAGCTTGACGTGCTTGATCCACTCTTCAGGCGAGCGGCCTTCCCGGCTCGTCGCAGTCAGGATGCCCTTGACCAGCTCATCGTAGGGCATGTTTTCCTGGAAGCGTTTGCGAAGCCAATCGTGCCATTGCTGGCTGCGCTTGGCCTTGAGCTGATTGGGATTCTCGAGGGCGGCGGTGTCGTTTCCCGTGATGTCGCTGAACTTGGTGGCCCACATCGCTGCATGGAGCGGATGGTTGAGCAGTTCCTCGATCTTCTTGGTTCGCTTGTCCGCGCTGGTGTCCTTTACGAAGACGCGAATTTCTTCGGGGGTCGGCAGCTGGCCGATGGTGTCAATGGTGATGCGGCGGAGAAACTCTTCATCGCTCGAGAGATTGCTCGGCGCCATGTTCAGCTTCTTGAGCCGGGCGAACACCTCGCGGTCGACATAGTTGACCTCCGGTGTTTTTGGGTAGGTGAAACCGGCCGGCAACTGCATCGGGATCAGGATGGGTACGGCGATGACGTTGCCCCGGTACGACACGACAATCGCGGTGCTGCCGGGCTTGACGCTGTTGACCTTGCCGAGATTCGACACGTCGGCCACGGCGTCGTCGTTGGTGCGGAAGTCACAGAAGCTGGTGATGTCGGCTTCCGAGCCATCGCCAAAGCGAGCTTTCACGAGCAGTTGTCGCGCTTCGCCAACCTTGGTGAACGGGACCTCGGCGGGAGTGACGCTGACCGATTTAACCTCACCGGACCCCTTGGACGCCGGCGCCCCGGCGACGATCCATTCGCGGAGAATCTGGTACTGCCAGCTCCCCTTGCCGAAACGCATGCCGCCGCCGTGTTCGACCGCGCCGGTCGCCTTGAGCAAGAGGAGGCTGTTGTCCGGATCGATCGGGTTGATGCGGCGAGCGAGGCTATCGCGCGTGATGGCGACGAAATCCTTCTCGGGTTCATAGCCGAACAGGGAGAGGCGGAATCCGCCCTTGCCCTGGAATGAACCGTGGCAGCCGCCGCCGTTACAGCCGGTTCGGCCGAGAATCCCCATGATGTGGCGTTCGAAGTCGACGTGCTCGATCTTCTGCCCAGTGGGCAGCGCAACTTCGGCCGACGCAACGCCGGTGAACACGAGAGCAGGCAGGATCGCGAGAGCAAGACGGAGCTTGGATGCGGTGCGCATTCCTCATTCCTCCGTGAGGCAAGACCACGTGATTCGCATCGTGGCTGTTTGGTGGGATTTTTCAACGGGCAGGTCTCTCATCCATCATCGGCGAGTATAAGCGATGGATGAAACGGGCTGCAAGCAAATTATACCGGTTTTCGCAAGGTTCGGTCGCAATCGTCGACTACCGCCTAACCGATGAAACCACCAATCGACACAAAGGTTTCGCCACTTGGGAAAAAATATCCGGAACACCTTTTCCGCTTCGCCGTCTTGTTCATTTCCGCCCGCTCGTCACATCCACCTCGACCTCGCGCAGATACGCCGCCGCTTGCTCGGGCGGCACCGCGTTGATGTAGAACCCGGTCCCCCACTCGAATCCCGCGATGCGCGTCGTGCGCGGAATGATCTCCATGTGCCAGTGATAGTGCGGCAGCGCCTGCGTGTCGAACGGCGATGTGTGTATGATGTAGTTGTACGACGGCTTGTCGAGTGCCACCTCGAGCTTCATCAGAATCGTCTTCAGCACCGTCCCCAGCTCATCCAGCTCGTTCTTCTGGATGTTCTCGTAATGGCTATTGTGATTCTTCGGCACGATCCACGTCTCGAATGGAAATCGGCTCGCGAACGGAGCGAAACAAATGAAGTTCGGCGTATCCACCACGATCCGCTTCTCGACCGACAGTTCCTGATAGATCATATCGCAATAGATGCAGCGACCGCGGTAATCGAAGAACTCGAGCGACCCATTCATCTCTTCCCACACGTTGACCGGCACGATTGGCGTCACAATGAGCTGCGAGTGCGAATGCTCCAGCGACGCGCCGGCGGCGGTGCCGACGTTCTTGAAAATCATGCCGTAAACGAGCCGTTGGTCCTTCTTGAGATCGACGAGGCGGTCGCGATAGACCCACAGGATTTCGCGGATGTGAGCCTCGCTGAGGTTGGCCATCGAGACTTCATGGAACGGGCACTCGATAATGACTTCATGGGCGCCGACGCCGTTCATCTTGTCGTAGATGCCTTCGCCGCGCTTGTGGAGTTCGCCTTCGATCTGCAGAGCGGGGAAGCGATTGGGCACGACGCGGACGCGCCAGCCCTTTTCGTTCTGCTTGGTGGTGCGATCGCGATACGCGAGGATCTCGAACGGCGTGTTCTCCTCGGCCCCTTCGCAAAACGGACAGAACGCGCTGCCTTCCTTCGACGGCTCATTTTTGAGCGCAATGGGCCGCTTGGCCCGCTCCGGCGCGATGATCACCCAGCGACCGACGATCGGATCTTTCCGCAGTTCCGGCATCACGAATCTCCTACGATCAGCTCCCCTCTTCTTCTGGGAGAGGCGTTGGGGGTGAGGGCTGAACTTTCAGATTACTGGCTCTCGGGCCCTCACTCCCGGCCCCTATCCCAGAGGGAGAGGAGAGAAATCACACATCCCACATCACCTGCTCGAACTCCGGCGTCGGCCGCCCGAACACGATGCTCCCCTCGCGCGGCGCGCGGTCCCTGCTCTGCTGGCTTTCCAGCAGCTCGACGTAAAAATGCACTGCCTGCAGCGGCTGCGCCCCGATCTGCTCGAACGGAATCGCGCACTCGGCGATCCGGTCAATGCCGACGGCGATCGCATCCTTCACGGCCACTGGTGCGCCGTCCACGTACCACTGCCAGCTCTGCATCGGCTTGCCCGGGTGATAGACACGCAACTCGCACACGCGCGGTTCGTCGAAGCCGATACGCAAAATCTCGTAGTTGGCCAGCGCCATGCGGGCGGGCTCGTCGAAATCGATGCGGACGAAGAATTCGTCGCGGTTGAAGCCGAAATAAACGTCGTGCATCGGGCCAGCCGTCGACATCGCCATCGCGCCGCGCTCACCTTGACACGCGAAATGGCCGGCGTTCGTCCACTCGAAAAAGGTCTCCCTCCCGTCGACTTTGACATCCAGAAACCGCACCGGTAGCGTGTGAGTCAGACGCTGGCCGAGCTTCTTGATCGGCCGACTCAATTCCGCCGGCGGCGTGTCCCCGAGGATCAGATAAACGTTTTGCAGATGCTTGCGGAACAGCGAATCGAACAGCGCATCCTGGGCGCTCGAGTGATCGTCGCCATACCACCAGAACCAGTCGCTCCCCTCGGCGATGTACAACTCCTCCCACGCCCGCGCCACCTTGGCAGCGTCGGCGTGCGGCTGGGCGGCGCGATGGCGGAGATGTTCGCGCGTTTTGTGGAGCGCGTCCCAGGCGTTGTTGTCTTCCTCGTGGCCGATCCAAATCTTGAAGTTGTGGCTGATCCAGCTGCCCGCGAACAAATGCGGCAACGTGTCGCGCGGCGGATGATTGTACAGATATTCGCCGACCTTGACTGGCCGCACCTGCTTGTCCTTCGCGCAAAGGTGATACAGCGTGCGCAGGAACGGCACGCCTCCTTCGGGGTAATGCTCCCAGCAATTCTCGCCGTCGAGGATGACGCTGACGAGCGCCGGCTCATCACCGGGAATCGCGGCACGGATGTTGTGCAGATGCTTGATGAAGTCGTGGGCCGCGTCAACGCCATTCGAACGCTGGTAATGGAAGCCGACGAGGTCGCTGAGCGCATGATCGCGGAAGATGATGCCGAGCTCGTGTTCGCCTTGCTTGACCCGATAAGGGCGATACAGATGGCTAGGGTTACGGGCGTGCCCATGATGATCGCGACTGACGAAGCCCTGCGTCGACTGGCCAAGGATCCCCTCGTCGGTCGCGATCCAGCGAATGCCGTGCTGGGCGAGTAGCGGGATCATCGCCTGGCAGACGCTTCCCTCCGCGGGCCACATGCCGTGCGGCGGGGAGCCGAACAACTCCGCATGGAACTTGATCGCGCGTCGAACGTGCACCTCCGCATCCTCCGGATAGCCGCCGGAATAGCGTGGCAACTTCACCTCGGGCATCGCCTCTCGTGCCAGCTTTTTGTCGAACAGCAATGGCAGGATCGGATGATAGAACGGCGTCGTCGTCAGCTCGACCTGCCCCGACTCGGCGAGCTTGCGATGCAGCGGAATGATCTGCTTCATCAGCGACAGATGCCGATCGAGCACAAGGTTCTTTTCTTCCTCGGTGAAGTTGCGTGCTTTGTCACGCAGTGCCCGCAGGTCGGTGTCTTTTTCGAAGACGAGCGGATGAATCCAGGCGAGATTGTAGAGCGTCTGGAGATCTCGCAGGTCGCGTTCGTGGAAGCGGCGCAACGCTTCGCGGGCGGTGTTCTTGCCGGGCGCTCGTCGGTGCAGCAACTCCCAGAACCGGGGCCATGGCTTGATCATGTGCTCATGATTGGCCATGAAGTATTGATCGAGCAGGTAGAGCGAGTCTTGCTGGGTGAGATCGCGGGCGGGAATGCGAGCGACCTGCAGAAAGCGATCGGTGGCGCCCTTGTCGGTGTATGCGAGAATTTGTGTCAGCAGGCTCGGGACGAGATTGATGCTGCAACGCATCTCCGGGACTTCGAGAAGATGCAGCGCCATGCCGAGATAATCTTTGACGCCGTGGAGTCTTACCCAGGGCATCGGGTTTTCACCCGCAAAGTCGTCCGGATAGTAGGGTTGATGCTGGTGCCAAAAAAAGGCCAATGCGACTTCCGACATGACGCGGTCCCGCAACATGGGAGTTCCGCCGCTTGCGGCATAGCGTCCGCATGGCGTCACGCGTACGCTAAGCCGCAAGCGGCACAAACTTTATCATACGAACCGCGTCAGAATTCTTGCAGCGCCTGATGATACAGCCGCTCGTACTCCGCGGCGCTGCGGCGCCAGGACCAATCCTGTTTCATGCCGGTCTGCTGCAACTGCCGCCAGGCCTTGCGATCATCGCGATACATGCGCAGACAGCGCTGCAGCGTCTCGGTGAACGCCTTCGGCGTCGCGGGAATGAACGAGAAGCCAGTGGCGCGATTCATGATCATGTTCTGTGAACTCGCGTCGGCGACCGTGTCGGCGAGCCCGCCGGTCGTGTGAACGACGGGGACAGTGCCATACTTCAGGCTGTAGAGTTGATTGAGCCCGCAAGGCTCATATCGGCTTGGCATGAGAAAGATATCAGCGCCCGCCTCGATCTGGTGCGCGGTCGCCTCGCTTTGGACGAGCGAGACGCCGACCTGGCGCGGGAACTGCGTGCGCGTGCGCAGCAACATGTCGCGGTAGGCGCGATCGCCGTCGCCAAGGACGACGAACTGGGCGCCGCTGCGCAGAACCTCGGGGACTGATTTCTCGATCAGGTCGAGGCCCTTCTGTTCGGCGAGACGCGAAACCATGCCGAGCAGCGGCGCCTTCGGATCGACATCGAGCTTGAAATCCTCTTGTAGCGCAGCCTTGCACTTTGCCTTGCCTTCGAGATTGGCTGCTCCAAACTGGGCGGCGATGAAGGTGTCGGTGGCCGGGTTCCAGACGCGCTCGTCGATGCCGTTGACGATGCCGAAGAGGCGGGTATTGCGGTGCAGCAGGATGCCGTGCAGGCCGCAGCCGAGCATCGTCGTCTGAATCTCCTTCGCGTATGTCGGACTGACGGTGGTCAGCCAGTCGGCGTAGGTCAGGCCGGCCTTGAGGAAGTTGAGATGGCCGTAGAACTCGAGCTTGTCCATCGTGAACAGCTTCCACGGCAACTTCAGGATCGGCATCGTTTCATGCGAGAACACGCCCTGGTAGGCGAGATTGTGGATCGTGAACACGGTGCGGATGGCGGCGTAGCGGCCGCGCAGGTCGGGCTTGGCGTAGTGCTGGTGCCATTCGCGCAGGTAGACGCCGGCGAGAGCGGTCTGCCAGTCGTGCATGTGGAGGATGTCGGGCCAGAAGTCGCCGAGCCGCATCGCTTCGAGAATGGCGCGGGCGAAGAAGCCGAAGCGGACCGCGTTGTCGTCGTAATCGCGGCGCTGGCCGTTGACGTCGGTGAATTGATAAATGCCGCGGCCGGCCTTGGCGTCATCGCGTTCGAAGAGATCGGGTTGCTCGATGAGGAAGACGGGGACCTGCGAGCCGGGCAAAACGGATCGCCAGATGCGGCCTTCGACGAGGCGCTCGCCGATCGGCACGCGAAAGCGTTCGTCGGTCGCCGTCATCGGCTGACCGGACTCCCGGCACGCGCGATAGAGCGGCATGACGACCGCGGTCTCGACGCCACGCTCCTGCAGCGCGATCGGCAGCGCGGCGGCGACATCCGCCAGCCCGCCCGTCTTGGCGAACCCCGCCACCTCCGACGCCGCGTGCAGACATTTCAAGGTCGGTTCCTTTGCTAGTGGAATTCCCTCCCCTCTCCCCTACGGGGGAGAGGGGCCGGGGGTGAGGGGGTGTCGCCATTGGAAAGGACAACTTCACCCGAAGACGCTGCGAGAGACCGAATTAGCAGCAATGACGACGCCCCCTCACCTCCGGTGGGGAGAGGGGAGAAATACATCAAACCTCCGAATCGAACACACGCACCTTTTTCCAGTTGTCTTTGCATTCCGCGATGAACTGGTCATGGCGTGGCGCCTTCTGGTAGGTGTCATGGTCGGCCTTGCTGTTGAAGATGATGTGCAGGCCGACATCGAATTCGACGTCGTTGACGGGGCGACAATAGTCGGCGGAACGCGCGCCGCAGGCGAAGAACGCGGTGCCAACATGATCGTTCAGATACTTCTTGCACGCGTCCACCAACTTCGCCTTGGCGGCGTCGGAGGCGTCATGGAGGGTGAAGAATACGTTGTGTGCCAGCATCGCATCGCTCCATTCCGGATGAGTTCGACGATCATCAGCTTACGTATCGAATCGTGTTTGTTCAGCCCAGGGCTAGCAGCGGCACGATGATGAATCAGGAGAGAATTCAGAAATTGGGGTCAGCTTCGCGTGCATGGCTTTTTGGATGCGCGCTTTTGGCGATGCCCGCGCGAGGCTGTGCGGATCCAACCACGGCATCGCGCAACGTCCGAATCCATTTGCTTGATATCCATTCCAGATCGCCCCATGGATGGACGCGGCGGATGTCCCAGCCCGCATCGCGAAGCAAAAACTCCATGCTATCGCCCGCTGGCGTGTTGGTCGTGTGAATGACAATCGGACAGCTTGGCTTGCACTGTGCGAGATAGTCGGCGACTTCGCGGCCCGTGCCTCCGTCCACCAGGGTGCCGTCCTGCTGCGTGGTCAGTTCGAGATCGTGATCCAAAGAAATGACCAACACGTCGGACAGATTCTCCTTCAAATACGCCACCATCTCTTTGGACTGAGCGAAGACGACGATTCCATGTTGATGAAATCGATCGCGCAAACATCGCTGCATTTCCTCCTGGCGCGCCTCATTGTCTTCGAGAATGGCGATTTTCATCCGCGGTCTCCCTCGTTCAGCTACTCCAGTATAACAGGGCGCGAACCGTCCGGCGGGAAGAATCGGACAGCGCCGATCTCGACCGTCAAGCCCAGATTTCGCATCGCACTGGCCACGGCTCGCAGTCCATCTTCGTCATCGAATTGAAATGTGCCCGAAAGGTTGGTCACATCAACCACCTTGCCCGACACAATCGTGAGATCGCCCGCGTACATTGCCGGCCTGGCGCCGCCGAGGATTTTCGGATGAACGTGAGAACCATCTGCGACAACCATGATGACGCCGTTAACATCTTGAACGAACGCGTAAGCTCCATCCGCGATGGCCGAGGTCAATGACTGACTACCCGGATCCTGCGGATATGGATAAGAGTCCAGCGGGTATTTCATCGGGCGAGGCTCATCCCTTTTTCCGCGCCGTATCCGCCATCTCACGGGCGATGCGTTTGCGCAGGTCCGCGTCGATCAGGTTCCCATGATTGCGGCCCGGGAAGATCTCGACAACGGCGTCGCTGCCGAGCTTCTTGAGGGATTCGCCGAGCAGCTTGGTGGCGCCCTCGAGGTAGAATGTATCCTCGGCGCCCATGTAGACATGGACCTTGCCGGCGAGCTTTGGGCCGAGCGTCGGCCAGTTGCGTTCGAGGACAAGGCGGATGTCGTAGCGTTCCCACGCCTTGGCGACGTTGCGATCGATGACGCCGGTGTTGCGGTCCCAGAGCGGCATTGGCTTGCCGTCCTTGCCGCGCGGACTGAAGACGGCTTCGAATGAGAAGAGCTGCCCGCCACGACCCATGACGACTTCCATGTCGCTGAACGGCTTGTAGCGCACGAGAACCTTCGAGCCGGAGCGAGCGAGCGGACGCGGTTCCCCTTTCTCGTCGGTGAACAGGTTGTGCTTCGGGTCATAGATGTTGACGCGCTGGAAGTCGCGGAAGTCAACGGGATCGGGCGCGGTGGACCAGACGCCGCCGAAGAAGTCGGGATAGGCGACCTGCAGCCACAGGCTCGACCAGCCGCCAGAGGAATGGCCGGTCACGAAGCGTGTGGCGGGTGTGCCGATGGCGCGATACTTCGCCTCGATGTACGGGATCAGTTCGAGCGTGAGCGCCTTGCCGACCGGGCCATTGTTGTCGGAGTCGGCGAAGACGTGATGGCCGAGCCGGCAGCTCGGCTCGAGGACGACGTAGAGCATCTCGACGCCGTCGACATCGGTCGCGTTGCGTGATTCGGCGAAACTCGCGCTGAAGTGATTGCCGCCGAAGCCGGGGATTTCGTAGATGATCGGATACTTCTTATCCTTGTTCGCCGCGAACGATTTTGGCAATACGACAGCGGCCCGCAGCGTCGTCGGCTTCTTGTGGAACGCCGTGAGATACTTGCTCTCGAATTCGACGAGCTTGATGCGGTCCTTTTCGGCAAACGTGCGATCCGGGATCACCTGGTCAATGACGAGCCGAATCGGCGCGGGCTTGGCGGGATCGTAGAGGATCGGCTTCGAGTAGGCGTTGCCTGGCGAGTTGTAGAAGTTCATGCCGCCCAGATCGCGATCGAGGATCGCTTGCAGCCAGCATTTCTCGGCCGCGATCGCCGACCATGTTTTCGGATGCGCGTACCGCGGCTCGAACCGCAATGGCGTGTCGGGCTGCCATTTCGCGACTTCCTGGGCAAATGCCGGATGCGGATTGAACCAGTTCAACCCCGGCGGCGTGCCCTTGCTCTCCGTTTTGGTCGCAATCACGAAGACTCGTCCCGTAAACGCGTCCGGCGTGATCGCCTTGGAGAACGTGATGTTGACTTGGAGTTCGGTTTTCGGCTGCGCTATGGCGAGCGCGAGAAGCAGCGGCGTGAAATGCATGTTGGGTTCCTCGCCGCTTGCGGCTTCGCGCTCGCTGTAACCAATCAGCGAGCGCGAAGCCGCAAGCAGCACAATACGTAATATACTGAGGGAAACCGCCTCGCGCCAATCCGCCCGGAGCCATCCAATGTCCCGCTGTCTGTTGCTGATCGCCGCATTCGTGCTCGTCACGCCTCTCTACGCCGGCGAGGCCAAGATCAAGACCGAAAAGAAAATCGTCTACGGCAAAGGGGACGACGTCGAACTCGAACTCGATCTGGCAATGCCCGCGACCGGCGATGGACCGTTTCCCGCGATCGTCTGCATCCACGGCGGCGGCTGGCGCGCCGGCTCACGCCAGCAACTCGACACCCTTACCAGGGAATTCGCCAAGAACAACTTTGTTGCCATCACCGTG